>JAHWKW010000004.1 GCA_019347675.1 Actinomycetota bacterium
TCCGCACCACCGGCACCCCATCACCATCGAACTCATAGGAGGAGAGCAGCTCACGCACCTCCAACTCCACCAACTCCAACAACTCCTCGTCATCGACCATGTCCGCCTTGTTCAACGCCACGATCAACCGCGGCACCCCCACCTGACGAGCCAACAACACATGCTCACGCGTCTGCGGCATCGGCCCATCCGCCGCGCTCACCACCAAAATCGCCCCATCCATCTGCGCCGCACCCGTAATCATGTTCTTCACATAATCCGCATGCCCCGGACAATCCACATGCGCGTAGTGACGGTTGTCCGTCTCGTACTCCACATGCGACACCGAGATCGTGATCCCCCGCTCACGCTCCTCGGGCGCCTTATCGATCTGATCGAACGGCGTGAACTGCACGTTCGGATTCTGCTTGTGCAACACGTTGGTGATCGCCGCCGTCAACGTCGTCTTCCCATGATCGATATGCCCGATCGTGCCGATGTTCAGATGCGGCTTCGTCCGCGCGAACTTCTCCTTGGCCATGCCGGGATCTCCTTGGGATGGATGAGTCGTGACGCCGTGGACGGGCGGCGTTCGGCAAGGATAGTGAAACGGGTCGCCGACCGGTGGCCGAACGTGCAACGCGCCCGGCGTCGAAGGCGTGGACGCTGACTGGTAGCGGCGGGTGGACTCGAACCACCGACACAGCGATTATGAGCCGCTTGCTCTACCCCTGAGCTACGCCGCCAAGCGTGGATGGTGAGGGCCCCATCGGACCCTGAGCCCCCGCGCGGAATCGAACCGCGGACCCCTTCCTTACCATGGAAGTGCTCTGCCGACTGAGCTACAGGGGCGTTAGGCGAGAACTCTCCCATCCCCGCGCACTTTGGTCAACCACGACCGAGGGGGAGATGTTCCCGGGGGTGGAGGGAGGAGGATTCGAACCTCCGTAGGCGAAGCCGTCGGTTTTACAGACCGATCCCTTTGGCCGCTCGGGCATCCCTCCGGGGCGGCGATGGTACCGGCAGCGACGACCCGGGCAACGCCCCGCGCGCCAGTGCGGCTCCCCACGCCCGTTGCGGCTCCCACGCCCTGCGGCTCCCCACGCCCGTTGCGGCTCCCACGCCCGTCGGCCCAACGCGCCCGCGCCGACGCCCATTCCCGCCTGTGCTCGCTGCAGTTGCGGCGAGAGGCGCGACTACCATCGGCCGGCGAGGATGCGAGGATGATCCGTTGGGGGAGCACAGCTTCGACATCGAGGCGGGCGTGGACCGCCAGGAGGTCGACAACGCGGTGAACCAGGCCGCGCGGGAGGTCGCGACCCGGTTCGACTTCAAGGACACCGACACCGCCGTGGCCTGGGACGGCAAGGATGCGATCCGCATCCAGTCCAGCACCGAGGACCGCGCGAAGGCGGCGCTCGAGGTCCTCAAGGACAAGCTCGTGAAGCGGAAGGTGTCGCTGAAGGCGATCGATCCCAGCGACCCGCGGCCGGCCGGTGGCGGCACGACCCGCATAGACGTCGCCCTGCGCACCACCATGCCGCCCGACCTCGCCAAGCAGATCGTGAAGCAGATCCGGGCCACCAAGCTGAAAGTCACCCCGACGAACATGGGCGACCGGATCCGGGTCGCTAGCAAGCAGCGCGACGCGCTGCAGGAGATCATCGCGATGGTCACGGCGCAGGACTACGACGCGCCCCTGGTCTTCACCAACTACAAGTAGCACCACCGCACGGGCCGGTCGGACGGCTGGCAGCGGCCGAGCTACTCCGCCAACTGTTCCTGACCGACGTCGCGGGTGGCGCGGCCCAGCAGTCCGTCGCCGGATGCCTGGAGCACGTCGCTGTCCCAGTCCCAGCGCGCGTGGCGCACGAAACCCCGCATCCTGTTGCGGTGCTCGGACAGCAGATCGAGGCCCGCGAGGTAGTCGTCCTCGTCAACGACGGGGATCCCCACGGCGGCCACCGCCTGGAGGTCCACGTGGCGCGGAGCGGCGTCCGTGTCGGTCTTGGCGTAGGCGGGCTCGACGATGTTGAGGAACTGATCCATGGCGTTGTGGAACGCGCTCAGCGCGGCCGGGTGAGGTCGTACCTCGGGAGCGGCGCCGTGTTCGATCACGGTGACCGCCTCGTCGAACGCCGCGACGCTCGCAGCGAACGCCGAGAGACGTTCGCGGCCGTGGAAGTAGTGGATCACCGGGTAGGTGAGGTGGCGCTGACCGGTGATCAGGATGGACGGGATCAGGTCGTGCAACCGGCGTTCGAGGATCGGGAACGAACGCCCGTCCCATCCGGCCCTCAGGATGTCGAGGGGGTTCAAGCCGAGCGTGCAGATCACCGAGGCGAGGCGGCGCCGGTCGGTCACCGCGGTGACCACGGGGATGAAGTAGGTGATGGACATGGTGACCAGCACCAGGCCGTTGATCAACGCCACCGCGCTCAGCACCTCCCACACCGCCCCCTGCGGGACGTAGTTGCCGAGCCCCAGGGTGAACAGCGTGTAGGCGGTGTAGAACACACGCCCCGACAGGTCGGCTGCGGTCCCCCCGGCCTCCGAGACCACCGCGTTGGGATCGGCGGCGAACAGCAGCGTCCATCCCAGCCACAGCCCACCGATCCACACCATCGCGGTCGTCACCAGCAGCAGGGGGCCGGCCACCACCAGCGGGATCGACACGTTCGAACGCGACGCCCGCCACGCCAGGCGCCACAGCACCGCGTTGATCCGTGACGTGACCGGTCCCGCCCGTGTGCTCGGTGACAGTGTCGTCGCGAACGCGTCGAAGACCGTCACGACGACGACCGCGACACCGACCACGACCATCCACCACTGCACGCGACGTCCTCCGTCAGGCCGGTCAGCGAAGCCGGGCCGGTGCTTTGGTCGCGCCCCGTCGCCGGGGCCCGACCGGTCTGCGGGTCAGCCCCGGTAGGGGTCGGGTCCGAGCTGGCCGCTGCGGCGCGCCATGTCCTCGAGTGCCTCGACCCGCTTGGAGATCGGCGGGTGCGTGGTGAACAGCTGGGCCAGCGATCCCATCGCCCGCCCACCGAACGGCGCGGCGATGTACATGTGCGAGAAGGCGGCGCTCGTCTCCGCCGGGGTGGCGCCCCGCCGCGCCATCGCCGGGTTGTTGTGGGCCTGCTCCAGCTTGCGCAGGGCGCTGGCCAGCGCCAGGGGGTTGCCGGTCAGCTCCGCGCCGGTGTGGTCGGCGGCCGACTCCCGCGCCCGGCTCACCGCCGCCTGGATCAGCATGGCGGCGATCGGGGCGAGGATCAGCATCAGCAGGCCGGCCGCAGCGCCGCCCTCGCGGTCGCGGCCGCCACCGAACCAGAACGCCATCCGGGCCAGCATGGTGATGGCCGCAGCGATGGTCGCCGCCACCGACCCGATCAGCACGTCACGGTTGTAGACGTGCTGCAGCTCGTGCCCGAGGACACCCTCGAGCTCCTCGTGGGTGAGCGCCTCGTGCAGGCCCCGGTTGATGCAGACCGCGGCGTGCTTGGGGCTCCGCCCGGTGGCGAAGGCGTTCAGCTGCGGCGACGGGCTGATGTACAGGCGCGGCATCGGCTTCTCGGCCCGTTCGGACAGGCCACGCACGATGCGGTAGACGTCGGGGTACTCGGCCTCGTCCATCGGTTGGGCGCGGGCCATCTTGATCGCGATCTTGTCGCTGAAGAACCACGCGCCGAGGTTCATGACCGCGGCGAACCCCAACGCGACGACCAGACCGCCACCTCCGGGGGCCAGGCGGTCGCCGATGAACAGCAGCAGGCCGGAGAGAGCCGCCAGCAGCAACGCGGTCTTGAATGTCTTCATCTCGACTCCTCGCGAAGCACTCACCGCAGACAACGTCGCCGGTGGCCACCCGCGTTCCCACCGGTCGTCCGAGGCTACCCGCGGCGCGGGGTGCTGCCGCGCGTGGGCGTCGACCTCAGGGCACCGCGCTGGCGACCGGCTGGGGGACGACGATGTCGCCCCCGACGGTGAGGTTCTGGTGCCATGGCACGATCCCCAGCGCCACCGTGCCCAACGCCAGGACCGCGACGGAGGCGTTGATGGCCAACCCCGGGCGGAGCAGGGGCGCGCCGGCGCGCGGGGCGTCCATCCACATGGTGCGCACGACCGCAAGGTAGTAGAAGAACGCCAGGACCGTGTTGAGCACGAGGAACGTCGCGAGCACGTACGCGGCGGCTCCGGCGGTCGCCTGGAACACGACGAACTTCGCCCAGAACCCCACCAGCGGGACCGCCCCGCCGAGGCTGAGCATGAACACGGTCATGGCAACCGCCAGGGCCGGGGCTCGCTGCCCCAGCCCGGCGTAGTCGGCGATCGACCGTTGGCCGGTGCGGCGATGCACACCGATCACGACACCGAACGCCCCCACGTTCATCACCGCATAGGCGATCAGGTAGAACAGCACCGCGCGGACCGCGAGCGCGTTGGTGGCGACCAGGCCCGGCGATGCGATCCCGAACGGCAGCAGCACGTACCCGGCGTGCGCGACCGACGAGTACGCCAGCAGCCGGACCATGTCACGCTGCTGCAGCGCGATCAGGTTCCCGACCGTCATGGTGACCACGGCGATGAACCCCATCACCGGTGACCACGCGTCCGCCAGCGGCTCGAACGCGATGAAGCAGATCGCGACCAGCCCGGCGAAGCCGGCCGCCTTCGACGCGACCGCGAGCATCGCCGTGACCGGCAGGGGCGCCCCGGAGTAGGTGTCGGGCGCCCAGAAGTGGAACGGGACCGCCGAGACCTTGAAGCCGAACCCGACGATCACCAGCAGCAGGCTGCCGAGCAGGATCGGTTCCACGTCGCCGGCCGCGGCCAGCGCTGCGGCAACGCCGGCCAGGGAGGTGGTTCCGGCAGCGCCGTACACGAACGACAGGCCGAACAGCATCACGGCGACGGCCAGCACACCGACCAGGAAGAACTTCAGCGCAGCCTCCGACGAGTACAGGTCCCGCTTGCGCAGCCCCGCCATCACGAAGCCGGGGATCGACACCGTCTCGAGGGCAACGAACAGCAGGAGCAGGTCGCGGGCCGACGGCATCACCAGCATCCCCACGAAGCTGGTCAGGAGCAGGAAGTAGTACTCCCCCTGGAAGTACCTGCCTTCGGCGAAGTGCTGGTAGCTGACGGCCAGGATCGCCAGGAGCGCCCCGAGGAACAGCAGCTTGAACGACAGCGCGTAGTCGTTGGCGACGAACATCCCGCCGAACGTCTCGTCGTTGCCCGGCCCCCACAGCCGCACGGTGAGCACGATCGCGACCACCGTCCCCACCGCCGAGACCGGGTTCAGCAAGCGTTTGCGGTCACCGGCGAGGAACAGGTCGGCGACGAGGACGACCAGCGCGGTGATCGCCAGGGCGAGCTCCGGTCCGATGGCCGCGTAGTCGATCGTCATCGCTCAGCCACCGATCAGCTGCGCGATCTGGCTCACGGCCAGGTCCTGGACACCGAACACCACCCGGGGCCACAGCCCCATCACCACGATCAGGGCGACGAGCGGGACCCAGGCGACGTACTCGACTGCGACCACGTCGGCCAGGGCGACCTCCGACCAGCGTTCCGATGGGCGCCCCAGCGCGACCCGCTGGATCATCCACAGGAAGTACGCAGCGGTGAGCACCGTCCCGACCGCCGCGCCGATCACCAGGGCCAGGTACAGGCCCTGCAGGCCGATCAGCGCCTCAGCCGGTTGGATCGCTGCCCACATCGCAGTGAACTCGCCCCAGAACCCAGCGAGGCCCGGCAGTCCCAACGATGCGATCGCGGTGAACACGAGCAGCGCTCCGTACCGCGGCATCTTGACCAGCATGCCGCCGCCCATCTCGCCGATCTCGCGGGTGTGGTAGCGCTCGTGCAGCGACCCGGCGAGGAAGAACAGCAGCCCGGTGATCACCCCGTGAGCGATGTTGCCGTAGAGGGCCGCCTGTATCCCCCGGTCGGTCAGTGACGCAATGCCGAGCATCACGAACCCCATGTGACCGACCGACGAGAACGCGATCAGCCGTTTCACGTCGGTCTGCGCCAGACAGCACAGTGCGCCGTAGATGATCGCGATGACCGCCAGCACCCCGATCGCAGGGGCGAAGAACCGGGCGCCGTCGGGGAGGATCGGCAGCGCGATCCGGATGAAGCCGTAGGTGCCCATCTTCAGCAGGATCCCGGCCAGCAGGACCGACCCGACTGTCGGCGCCTCGGTGTGGGCGTCGGGGAGCCACGTGTGGAAGGGCCACATCGGCACCTTGATCGCGAAGCCCAGGAAGACGCCGAGGAACGCCACGATCTGGAACGTGCGGCTCGCGTCGAACCCGACCTGTGACAGAGCCACGATGTCCCATGGACGGTCGAGCCCGATGCCGCTGGCCTGGAAGTACAGGGCGATGAACGCCACCAGCATGAACACCGAGCCCAGCAGCGTGTACAGGAAGAACTTCACGGAGGCGTACTCGCGCCGCGGGCCACCCCAGATCCCGATCATGAAGAACATCGGGACCAGCACCAGCTCCCAGAAGACGAAGAACAGCACCAGGTCGAACGCCACGAACGTCCCGGCCATCCCGGTCTGCAGCAGCAGCATCAGGGACAGGAAGCCCTTCGGTCTGCCCGGTTCGGGCATGTGGTCCAACGTGTAGATCGCCGACAGGAACGTCAGCAGGTAGGTCAGGACGAACAGCGGCAGCGAGATCCCATCGATGGCCAGGTGGTAGCGGGCCCGGATGGCGTCGATCCAGCCCACATCCACGACGTACTGCAGTTCCCCGGCCCGGCCGTAGTCGAAGCCCAGGGCGATCGCGATGACCACGGCGAACGCGGCCCCCGTCGTGACGGTGGCCGCCCAGCGCATCTCGCGATCGGCGTCGCCCGGCATCAGCACGATGGTGACTGCACCCGCGAGCGGGAGGAACACCGCCACCGTCAGCGCCAGTTGGTTCCAGGTCATGGTCGCTCCCTCGTTCCTGCCGGGGTCGCCGCGTCGCGACGACGGTGAGGTTGGTCGGTCACGCCGCTGCGACCACCAGCACCAGCACCACCACGCCGGCGAACATCGCGCCGGCGTACCGCTGCACGTTCCCGGACTGGATGCGCTTGATCCGTTCGCTCCACCACGCCGCGCTGAACGCGCTGCCGTTGACCGCACCGTCGATGACCTTCTGGTCGATCGTGGCGTACGTCACGTCGGCGGTTCGCCGCACCAGCCCGCCGGTTCCTCTCACCGTCGCGTCGATCACCCGCTGGTCGGCCCAGTACGTGAACCGGGCCAACCGGTCACGGATGGGGACGACGATCCAGCGGTAGCCGAAGTCGTCCAACCAGTACTTGTTGACCAGCGCCGTCGTGACCGGGCCGAGCCGGAACATCGGGTCGCGTGCAGGCAATCCGGTCCCGTAGAACCGCCACGCCACCGCCACCGCGACGACCAGCAGCGCGAAGGCCGCCAAACCCACGGCCGCCGTCGTGGTGGTGAACTGTGGAGGCCCGTGCAGGATCCGGCCGACGTCGTGGGCGGCGCCCTGGCCGCCCTCGACCTCGACCTGTTCCGCTTCGACCGGGGCACCGTGCTCCCCACCGATCACCCCGTGCTCGGTCGGGGCTTCCTCCGCGATGAACGGGAAGGTGGCCTCCTCCAGCGCCGCGCTGGCGGTCCAGTGCTCGAAGCCCTTGTCGCCGAGCAGCGGCGAGCCGATCCACCCGGCCATGAGCGACAGCACCGCCAGGGCGACCAGGGGCACGGTGATCCACCGCCCCGACTCGTGGGGGGTGTGCCGTCCGCGGTACTCGCCCCAGAACGCCAGGAAGCATGCCCGCGCCATGTAGAAAGCGGTGATCCCCGCGGCGAGCAGTGCGACGGTGAACACGATCGGGCCGACCACGAACCCGGCCTCGCCCCAGGCCAGCGCCGACACCAGGACCTCGTCCTTGGAGAAGAACCCGGCGGTCAGGGGAAGCCCCGCCAACGCCAGCGATCCGACGATGAACGTCCAGAACGTGGTCGGCATCGCCTTGCGCAGGCCACCCATGTCGCTGAGGTTGTTGCTGTGGACGGCGTGGATGATCGAGCCCGCGCCCAGGAACAGCAACGCCTTGAAGAACCCGTGGGTGAACAGGTGGAAGATCCCCGCGGTGTAGCCGCCGACGCCCAGCGCGGCCACCATGTAGCCCAGCTGGCTGACCGTCGAGTACGCTAGGATCCGCTTGATGTCGTCCTGCACCAGGGCGACCAGGCCGGCCACGAACAGCGTGATCGTCCCGATCACCGCCATCGTGGTCATCACCCCGATCGACTGCGCGAACACGGGGTACAGCCGCGCGATCAGGAACACACCGGCGGTGACCATCGTCGCGGCGTGGATCAGCGCCGACACCGGAGTCGGACCGGCCATGGCGTCGGGCAACCACACGTACAGCGGGAACTGGCCAGACTTGCCGACCGCTGCCAGGAACAGCCCCAGGCACGCCAGGACGAGGGTGGCCTGTGCGATCTGACCAGCTGCTGCCGCTTCCACCGTCTCGACGATGTTGAAGGTCCCCGCGCCCGTGAACAGCACGACCACGCCCACGATCAGTCCCACGTCGGCGAACTTGGTGATCAGGAACGCCTTGTTGGCCGCATCCTGGTTGGGCTTGTCCTCCCAGTAGAAGCCGATCAGCAGGTAGGAGCAGACCCCGACCAGTTCCCAGCCGATGATCGCCATCACGGTGTTGTTGGCGATCACCAGGATCAGCATCGACGCGGTGAACAGCGACAGCATCGCGTAGAAGTAGGTGAACCGGGGTTCGTGGCCCATGTACTCGCGCGAGTACACGTGGACCAGGAACGACACGATCGCCACGAGCAGGAACATCATCGCGGTCAGCCCGTCGACGAGCATCCCGAGCTCGAGCGTCACACCCCCGCCAAGCGGCGCCCAGGCGATGGCGCGCTCCACCGGGAGCTCACCGGGGACGGCGCCGGTGAACGTGGCCCACGCGATCGCCACGGAGTGCGCCAAGACCACGCCCAGCGCGAAGACCCCGATCTCGGCGCCCTTCAAGGGCAGTTGCTTGCCGAGGGCGGCGATCAGCGCCGCGGAAGCCAGCGGGATGACCGGGATCAACCAGGCGTGGTCGAACAGCGTCTCCATCGAGCCCCTACCAGCGCATGAGGTCGGCGTCGTCGACGTTCACCGACGCGCGGTTGCGGAACATGTTCAGGACGATGGCCAGCCCGACGCCGACCTCGGCCGCGGCGATCGCGATCACGAACAGCGCGAAGACGTGGCCGGTCAGGGCGGCGTCACCGGGCGCCCGCAGCTGGAAGGCGACCAGGTTGACGTTCACCGCGTTCAGCATCAGCTCGACCGACATCAGGACGAGGACCGCGTTCCGTCGCGCGATCACGCCGTAGACGCCGACGCAGAAGATGAACGCCCCGAACAGCAGGGGGCCAGCCAGCGTCACCGACCGGCTCCGGCTGTCTCACGCTCGTCGCCTGGCGCCCGAAGCTGCCGTGCTCGCCGGGCCTCCGCCACACCCTCAGGTCCGCCCATGATGGTGGGGCGCGCCTCTCCCAGCTCCGCGAGATCCTCCTGCCCGGTCTCGCCGGCTTCCCGGCGCGACAGCACGATGGCACCCACGAGCGCCGCGGTCAGCAGCAGGGACAGCAGCTCGAACGGCAGGACCCACTGCGAGAAGATCGAACCGCCGATCGCGGCCACGTCCGGGCCCGCCAGAGCCACCCGCACGTCGCCGTAGGCCTGCACGATCAGGGCGGCCAGGACCCCGAACAGCGCCATCGACACCGCCAGCCCCAGGCCGCGAGACTGGCTGTCGAGGGTCTCGCGGCCGATCGGGGCACGGGTCAGCATCAGCCCGAACATCAGCAGCACCGCGACCGCCCCGACGTAGATCAGCACCTGCACCAGCGCGACGAAGTCGGCGTGGAACACCAGGAACATCCCCGCCATCACCCCGAAGGTCGCCGCGAGGAACAGCACCGCGTGCACCATGTTGCGGGCGGTGACAACCATGAGCGCCGACAGCCCGCCCGCCACCGCCAGCAGGACGAACACCACGTCGTGGGCCGTCATCGCCGCTGCCTCGGGGTGGGTCCCCGTCGACTCATGCCCCGCCCCCGGCCGCTGCCCGCTCGGCGCGGATCCGGGCTTTCTCCTTGCGGACGTACGCCGCCTTGGCGCGGGCGCGCGCGACCCGCTCGCTCTTCCCCTCGGCCAGCAGCGCCTGGTACACGTCCTGGTCAACCTCGGCCTCGACCTCGATCTCCTCGTCCTCACGGACAGCGCCTCGCGCCGGTCCGGCCGGGCCACCGCGCGCGGCTTGCTCCGTGGCCTGGCGCTGAGCCGCGAGCGCGGCCTGGCGCTCCTTGTTCGCCCTCTCCAGGGCGGCGCCGAGCTCCGGGGGCTGCTCGGCTCCTTCCTCCAGTGGAGGCGGTGGCGGCACGGTGTCCATCCACTCACGCAGCCGTTCCTTCTCGTGGATCAGCTCGCCGATCGTGTACGTCGAGTACTCGAACTCGGGGCTCCAGAACAGGGCGTCGAAGGGGCAGACCTCGATGCAGATCCCGCAGTACATGCACAGGGCGAAGTCGATCGCGAAGCGGTCGAGCTGGTTGCGGGTGCGTTCCCGGCCGCCCTCCGTCGCTGGCGGGACGCGTTCCTTGTGCGACTCGATGTAGATGCACCAGTCGGGGCACTCGCGCGCACACAGCATGCAGACCGTGCAGTTCTCCTCCATCAGCGCGATCACACCGCGCGTGCGCGGGGCGAGGTCGGGCTTGACGTGCGGGTACTGGCGGGTCACCGCAGGCGTCAGCATGGTCTTGAGCGTCACCCCGAGACCCTTCAACAGGCCCGGGACCTTCGGCTTGGGGGCGGAGAGCTTCATCGTCGTCCATCGAGACGGAGGGTCACGGTCTACAACACCACCTTGGCGGCGGCCACAACGGCGATGTTGAGCAGGCTCAGCGGGATCAGCGCCAGCCACGACAGTCGCTGCAGCTGGTCCTCGCGCAGACGCGGGTAGGTCGCCCTGACCCAGATCATGGTGAACGTCAGCGCTGCGATCTTCCCGGCGGTCACCCCGAACGCCAGCAATGTCCCCCACCACCTGCAGTCGAACAGGCCATCGCAGCCGGGAACAGCCAGCCCGGGCAGGATCTGCCAGCCACCCAGGTACAGCACCGTGAGGATCGCCGAGAACGCGACCATGCCGGCGTACTCGGCCAGGAGGAACAATCCGAAGCGGATCCCGGTGTACTCGGTGAGGAAACCGAAAACCAGCTCCGAGTCGGCGATCGGCATGTCGAACGGGGGACGCGACAGCTCGGCCAGCGCAGCGACGTAGAACAGAGCGAAGCCGATGAACTGGGGGAAGACGTACCAGACGTTGATCGACGTCCCGGGGATCAGGGACGTCGCCTGTGCCTCGACGATCCCCGCCAACGACAGCGTGCCGGCCTGGACCGCGACGGCCGCCGCAGCCAACACCATCGGCAGCTCGTAGGCGATCAGCTGCGCGGCGGCCCGCACGCCGCCGATCAGCGAGAACTTGTTCGCCGAGGCCCAGCCCGCCATCAGCACGCCCAGGACCCCGACCGAGCTGGCGGCCAGCACGTAGAACAGCCCAAGGTCGAGGTCCTGCGCCCACAGCCCGGGGGCGAACGGGATGACCAGGAACACCACCAGGACCGCGACCAGCGACACGGCGGGGGCCATCCCGAACACCCACCGGTCGGCGGCGCGGGGGACGATCCCCTCCTTCTGCATGAACTTCACGCCGTCGGCGACCAGCTGCAGCGTGCCGTGCGGGCCGACGTCCATCGGCCCGAAGCGGGCCTGCTGGTGCGCCATGACCTTGTGTTCCATGTACCCGATCGCCAGAGGCGCGACCAGGAACAGTGCCACGATCGCCACGACCTTCAGCGCGACGTCGAGCCAGAGGTTGCCCGAGACGTCCAGGATGGACGGGAGCGCCGCCGCGGACGCCTGCCCGACCAGAGACACGACCTGGATCATCGATCGATCCTGGTCACGATCGTTGTGATCGACCACCCACAGCGGCCTCCGAGCACCCACCCCCGGCGGTCGATCATCGATCGATCCTGGTCACGATCGTTGTGATCGACCACCCACAGCGGCCTCCGAGCACCCACCCCCGGCGGTCGATCATCGATCGATCCTGGTCACGATCGTTGTGATCGACCACCCACAGCCGACGGACAGCACATCACCCCGGCGGTCGATCATCGATCGATGTCTCCGACGACGAAGAAGATCGACCCGAGGATCGCGATCAGGTCGGGGACCAGGATCCCCTCGAGCAGCGTCGGAAGCACCGACATGTTGCTGAACGACGGCGTGCGCATCTTCAGACGCCACGGCGTCTTCTTCCCGTCCGAGACGAGGTAGTACCCGCACTGGCCGAGCGGGTTCTCGGTGCGGACGTACACCGCCCCCTCGGGCGCCTTGACGATCTTGGGCAGGCGGACGTTGACCGGACCCGATGGCACCCGGTCGTGGATCTGCTCGATGATGTCGAGCGCGACCCGCACCCGGTTGATCAGGCACCAGAACCGGTCGTAGCTGTCGCCGGTGGCGCCCGTGGGGATCTCCACAGGGACCTCGTCGTACTTCAGGTACGGCTCCGAGACCCGCACGTCCTCGGCCACGCCGGTCGCCTGCAGGATCGGACCCGAGACGCCGTAGGCGCACGCGACATCGGGCGCGAGGGTCCCGATGCCTTTGGTGCGGGCCTGGAAGATCTCGTTGCCGAGCAGCAGGTCCTCGTAGTCGCGCAGACGGCCGCGCAGCACGCCCACCAGCCGCTCCGACTCGGCAAGGAACCCCTTGGGCAGGTCGTTCTTCAACCCGCCGACCTGCGTGAACGTGAAGTGCAGCCGGCCGCCCGTCGCCGACTCCAGCAGGTACTGGATCTCCTCACGCTCCCGGAAGGCGTAGAACATCGGGGTGATCGCCCCCAGCTCCAACCCGAACGAGCCGATGAACATCAGGTGGTTGAGGATCCGGTTCCACTCGAAGATCAGCATCCGGATCCACTGGGCGCGCTCGGGGACCTCCATCTCGAGCATCTTCTCCACCGCGAGAGCGACCCCGACCTCGTTGCAGAAACCCGAGAGCCAGTCGTGGCGGTTGACCAGGGCCATGATCTGGCGGTAGTCGCGGTGCTCGGCCAGCTTCTCGAACCCGCGGTGCATGTACCCGATCACGGGGGTGGCCTGCACGACCCGTTCACCGTCGAGCTCGACGATCAGGCGCAGCACGCCGTGGGTCGACGGGTGCTGGGGCCCGATCGACAGCGTCATGTCCTGTGTGGCGAAGTCCCCGTCGCCGCGGATCTCGAGCAGCATCGTCTCCCCCGGCGCGGTGGCCGGGACGGCCTGCTGGCTGGCGTCGAGGTCCGACGCGCTCACGGGTACACCTCCGTCGCGGTCTTAGAAGACCTAAGACAGCTCCTCTCGCGCCGCTCCTGTAGAGCGTCGCTCACTGGTCCTCCTCGTCGGTCTCGGTGGCGGGCGACTGCTCCGGTGTCTCCGCGCGGGACACGGCCTCGGGCAGCGAGGACCCGGCGTCCAGGTCGTCGCCTCCGGTCGTGGCCGGGTCGCGGAACGCCCGCTCGCGCGGACCGATCGTGTCGGGGGTGTCGCCCGACAGGGCGTCGGCCCCCGATGCCGGCAGTGACCGGGTCGCCTCGTCCTGTGGTGGGGTGGCCACGTCTCCTGCGGTCGCTCCCGGCTGGTCGACCTCGGCGACGCCTTCGGGTCCCGACGGACCGTGGGAGGTCTGGCCGTGCAGGTCGCCGGCCACATCGGCCACGGTCGGCTGGTCGTCGACCTCGTCGGGTGCGGGAACCGGCGGTGTGGTGGTGGACGCCGGTCGCGCCCCGCCCTCCAACCCATTGGCGTCGGCCGCACGGTCGGCAGCCTCCCGGATGCCGCCGTCGACAGGGGCCTCGCCGGGCCGCTGCACGGTCGGCGGCTCGCCGGCCTCCGCGCCCGGTCGCGGCTGTTCGCCGCGCGCCGAGGTGCTGCCGGGGCCGCCGCCGCCGGCGTGCCCGCGGCCGCCTTCGCGCGTGGGCGTGGTGCCCTGCGCCTGAGGCAGTTCTGGGTCGGGCGGTGTGCCCGGTGGGCCGCCCTGTCCCGGCTCGCGGTGGTCCAGGTCGGCCTTGGACTCCTGTTCGGCCCGCCTGGCCCGCTCGGTGCGGCTCTCCTCTCCAGGGCCGTACTGCGATGGGGTGCGAGTCGCCTCGACCGCCCCCGGACCAGCACCCTCCGCGCGGTCCTCCGGGGACGCGACCCTCGGGTCCTGCGCGGTGGCGACCTTGGCGACGTCCTCCGGCCGGAGCGGCGGCTCGACCGTCACATCTCGGTCTGCGGTGGCCGCAGCGTCACGTGCGGCGGCCTTCTCGCGGCGTCGCTCGGCGGCTTTGCGCCGGGCCCGCTCGGCGCGGGCAGCGGCCTCCTCATCGGGGTGGGCCTCGGTCGCCCCTCCCCCGGCTGCAGTGGTGTGAGGCGCTTGAGGTGCGATGTCGTCGCCCCCAGCCAGCTCGACGCGCGACTCGTCGAGTAGACCGGCGGCGCGGCGGGCCTGCTCGGACATCGCCTCGTCGAGGGCGCTGGGGCCCGGTGCGGCACCCGGCTCGGCCCTCCGCTCGCGCCCGATCGGGCGGCCCTGGGCGTTGAGCTCGAGCGGCTCCTTGATCCCCGGCCACGGCTTGGCTGCGCGGGTCGCGAGGAAGAAGTCCTTCCGCAGCGGCCAGCCCTCGAAGTTCTCCGTGGTCAGGATCCGCGGCAGCAGGCCGGGGTGACCGTCGAACTCGATGCCGAACATGTCCCACGCTTCCCGTTCGTGCCAGTTGGCGCCGGCGTACACGTGCGTCAGGGTGGGGGCGACCGGCCGGTCGCGGCCACCGGCGCAGCGGTGGCGGAGCATCACCCGGTGCCGCGTGGTCGTCGAGTACAAGACCGCGACCACCGAGAACCCGTCCTCGCGTTCGTCCACCCCCGCCAGACAGTCGAAAAAGTCGCAGGCCAGCCGGGCGTCGTCACGGCAGAACAACGCGGCCTCGACGTACCCCTCGGCGTCGAGGTCGACGGTGACCTGACCCCAGCCGAGCTCCGCGGAGCCGTGGTCCACGAACTCGCGGTCGAACATCTCCTTCAGCTCCTCGGGCGTCACCGAAGCCTCCGAGCGCTCGGGGCGGGTGCGGCCATCGTCCTCAGGCCCGCGCACCGGCCACCGCCGGCACGTCGGGGACCTGCTCACCGACCACGACCGGTTCGCGCCGCGCCGCCAACCGCTCGCGGAGGTTCTCCTTGCCGATGCGCTCCTGCAGTACCAGGATTCCTTCCAGGAGCGCCTCCGGGCGGGGAGGACACCCGGGGACGTAGACGTCGACCGGGACGATCTGGTCCACGCCCTTGGTCACCGAGTAGCTGTCCCAGTACGGGCCGCCACAGTTGGAGCAGGAGCCGAACGAGATCACGTACTTCGGCTCGGGCATCTCGTCGTAGACGCGTTTCAGCGCTGGCGCCATCTTGTCGGTCAGAGTCCCGGCCACCACCAGCAGGTCGGCCTGACGCGGGCCGTGCGCGACCGGGATCACGCCCAGACGCATGAAGTCGTGCCGGGCCGTGGACGCCGCGATGAACTCGATCGCGCAGCACGCCAGGCCGAAGTTCATCACCCACAGCGAGTACTTCCTGCCCCAGTTGAGCAGGAACCGGACCGGGTTCGGCAGATCGACCTCGTCAACTAGTCCCACTTGAGGACCCCCTTCCGCCACGCGTAGAGAAGACCGAGTGCCAGGACACCGATGAAGACGAACATCTCGAGCAGCGCGAACGTCGCGCTGACCGGCCCCCCCGCCTCCAGCCCGCCGAGGATGACCGCCCACGGGAAGATGAAGACGCTCTCCACGTCGAACACCACGAACAGGAACGCGAAGACGTAGTAGCGGATGTTCATCTGGGTCCACCCGGAGCCGGCCGGGTCGACCCCGCACTCGTAGGTCGAGAGCTTGCCGGGGCTGGGCAGGTCCGGTCGTATCAGTCGGTTGAGGGTCATGATCCCCGCGTACAGCCCAACACCGGCCAGGGCGAGGACCGCGAACGTCACGTACTGGCTGTAGAAGCTCACCGGTCTCTCCATCGGGAACGTGCGGAGCCCCGACGGACACGCGCCTGTCACCGCGGGGGACGGCATCCGGGGGGCCGCAACTGTATCAGCGGGCCCGGAGCCCTCCCAACGGGGTCATCGCGCGACGCGACGGGCGCACGTCAGCCCGTGCGCACCACCGTGAAGTCCGCCAGCTGGGCCAGCGCGGTCGTCGCGGCGCTGGGCGGGAACGACACCAGCACGTCCTTGGCCGCCGCGGCGTACGCGGCGGCCAGGTCATGGGCGCGGGCGAGGGCGGCGCTGGATCGCAGGAGACCCAGCGCCCGGGTGACGGCCTCGTCGGTGAGGACGTCGGTGTCCAGCAGCGCGGCGAGCTCGCCGTCGGGCTCGTCTTCCAGCGCGTACAGCACCGGCAGGGTGCGCACACCCTCGCGGAGGTCGGTCCCGGGCGTCTTCCCCGACTGTTCCGCGCCGCTGGCCACGTCGAGGATGTCGTCGGAGAGCTGGAAGGCCATGCCCAGGCTCCATCCGTAGGCCGTCGCGGCCTCGACCTGGGGCGTGTCGCACCCGCTGAGCAGCGTTCCCAGCCGGCATGACGTGGCGATCAGGCTGGCGGTCTTCTTCGACACCACGTCGAGGTAGTGGTCGAGCGTGGGATCCAGCGGCGGGACGTCGGGGGGGAGCGCGCCCCGCGAGCCCTGCACCTCGCTGATCTGGCCCTCGCAGAGCGTGGCGATGGTCCGCGCCATGATCTGGGTCACCTCCACCCCCAGGTCGGCGGACAGCTCGGAGGCGCGTGCGAACAGGTAGTCGCCGGTCAGGACCGCGACCGTGTTGTCCCACCGGACGTTCGCGGAGCGGGTCCCACGCCGCGCCGGGGCCTCGTCGATCACGTCGTCGTGGTACAGGGTCGCGAGGTGCACCAGCTCGACCACCACGCCAGCCTCGGCGATGCGCGGGTCGTAGACCTCACCGTCCTCCAACCAGGGATCGCCCAGGTGGGAGCACAACGCCACCAGCATCGGCCGGAAGCGCTTGCCGCCGGCCTCCATCAGGTAGCGTGCCGCCTCCTCCACGAACCGGGCCGACGTCGCCACGTGTTCGCGAAGGCGCCGTTCGACGTCGACCAGGACCGGTCGGACATCGATCGCGCGCGCCACGTGTGCGGGCGGAGGCGGGATCAGCTGGCCGCGGGGCGCGGCGGTCATGGTCTCACCTCGCGATCGTCGCGGCTTGGTCGGCGAGGGCCACGAACGCCTCCGGCTGGATGCCCAGCATCAGCACCGCGGTCGCCGCCCCCGCGATCCCGGCGGCGACGCCGGTGCTCAGCACCGGTTGGTGAACGCTGTCGGGGTCGGGGTCCTCGAGGAACATGGCAGCCATGAGACGAAGGTAGAAGAAGGCGGCGATCACGCTGGACACGACCCCGATCACGACCAGCCACTCCAGCCCCGACGTGACACCGGCACGGAAGACCGCGAACTTGCCGGCGAACCCGGCCGTGGCGGGGATCCCGGCCAGCGACAGCAGGCACAGGCCGAACACACCGGCCAGGATCGGCGTGGTCCGCCCCAGCCCCTTCAGGTCGACGAGCGCGACCTCGCCACGTCGCCGACGCTCAATCGCGATCACGCACCCGAACGCCCCGATGACGCTGACCGCGTAGGTCAGCAGGTAGAACAGCGTGGCGGACAGGCCCTGCTCGGAGGCGGCGGTCACCCCGATCAGCCCGTAACCCACGTGCGCCACCGACGAGTACGCCAGCACGCGCTTGACGTCCAGCTGCACGATCGCCGCCAGCGCACCCAGCAGCATCGTGACTGCGGCCACGGCGGCCAGGACGGGGATCCACGACGCCTCCAGGCGGGCGAACGACACGAGGAAGACGCGCAGGACGATCGCGAACGCGGCCGCCTTGGTCGCTGCGGCCATGAACGCGGTGACGTTGGTGGGTGCGCCCTGGTAGACGTCGGGCGTCCACAGGTGGAAGGGCACCGCCGACGCCTTGAACCCCAGGCCGACGGTGACCAGCGCCGCCCCGAACAGTGCCACGGGGACCGGTGTCCCGATCAGGCCGATCCCGTCGGCGATGACGCCCAGGTCGATGCTGCCGGTAGCCGTGTACACCAGTGCGATCCCGTACGCGAAGATGGCCGAGGTGATCGCACCCAGGACGAAGTACTTCATCGAGGCTTCCTGCGAGCGCCGGTCGCGCAGCGCCAGCCCGCACATGACGTACAGCGCGATCGACAGCAGCTCGAACGCGATGAACGCCGCGAGCAGGTCGGCCGCCGCGCCCAGCACGGTCATCCCGGCGGTGGCCAGCAGCAGCAGCGCCTCGAACTCGAGGCGCTGGATGTCGCGGTCGACCAGGTAGCCGTACCCGATCGGCAGGACGAGCAGGGCGCTGACCAGGACGGTCACCCGCGTGTAGATGGCCACGCCGTCCAGCGCGATCGCGCCCGACAGGAACGTGCCGCCACCGTCCGCCGCGTAGATCGTCGCCCACTGCCAGCCGGTCAGCGCCAGGGCACCCACGATGACGGCACCGGCGATCCACGCCTGGACCAGTGCCGGACGGCTGCCCAGACCGACCGCTGCGGCGATCGCCGCCGCCCCGACCGCGATCGCCGTGACGCCGGGGAGGGTGCCTGCGGTCGACAGCAGCCACACGCCGACCGCAGCGGCGAGCGACCCCGTGATCACCGCGACGGCGGTGCGGGCCTCCTCGGCCACGGCGAGCATCAGCAGGGCCAGCGCCCCGCCGGCCAGGAGCAGCTCGGGCGCCACCACCGACCACTCGATCGACGGGGTGGGGAGGCGGCCGGCGGCCTGTGCGACGACGGGGACCACGGCTTACTCCTGGGACGCTGGTGCGGCAGCCGGCCGGGGCGTTGCGGCATCGGCGGCTTCCACCGCGCCGTCCCCGACCTGCTCGACCAGCTCGCGGACGGCCGGCTCGATGCGCTCGTACAGGGGCTGTGGGTACACGCCGATCGCGACGATCAGCGCGACGATCGGGGCCAGGACCCACACCTCGCGCGACGACAGGTCAGGGGTGTTCTCGTTGTCGGCGCCCTGCAAGGGTCCGTGGAACACCCGCTGGTAGGCCCACAGCAGGTACAGCGCGGCCAGGATCATCCCCACGGCCGCGGCCGCCCCGGCCCAGGGGTGGGCCGTGAAGGTCCCGAGCAGGATCGGGAACTCGCCGACGAAGCCGTTGAGCCCGGGCATTGCCAGCGACGACAGGGCCACGACCAGGAACAGCCCCGCGTAGACGGGCGTGCGGGCGGCCAGCCCACCGAACGCGGCGATCTGTCGGGTGTGGCGTCGGTGGTAGAGCATCCCGACCAGGAAGAACAGCGCCCCGGTGGACAGGCCGTGGTTGAACATCTGCACGACGCCGCCGGCCACAGCCTCCTCGGTCAGGGCGAAGATGCCCAGCACGATGAACCCCATGTGGCTCACCGAGGAGTACGCGACCAACCTCTTCAGGTCGCGCTGCATCAACGCGACCAGCGCCCCGTAGATGATGCCGACCACCGCCAGGACGAGCAGGATGGGGACCGCCGCGCGCGCCGCATCGGGGAACAGCGGGAGCGAGTAGCGCAGCAGCCCGTACCCGCCGAGCTTCAGGAGCACGCCTGCCAGCATCACGGACCCGCCGGTGGGGGCCTCGGTGTGCGCGTCAGGCAGCCATGTGTGCACCGGGAAGATCGGCAGCTTGATCAGGAACGCGATCGAGAAGGCCGCGAACAGCCACCCCTGCACACCGGGATCCAGGGCGACGTCGCGCACGACGAGGTAGTCGAAGCTGCGGCCGCCGGTCTGGGCGTACAGCGCGATGATCCCCACCAGCATCAGCAGGCCGCCGATGAAGGCGTACAGGAAGAACTTGATGCTCGCGTAGCGGCGCCGTTCGTACCCCCACATCCCGATGATCAGGTACATCGGCACCAGCATCAGGTCCCAGAACACGTAGAACAGCAGCAGGTCCAGCGCCAGGAACACGCCCAGGACGCAGGTCTCGAGCACCAGGAACGCGGCGAAGTAGGCCTTGGCCCGGTCGGTGTGCTCCCAGGCCTCCAGGAAGATCAGTGGGGTCAGCAGTGTGGTGAGGAGCACCAGGAACAGGCTGATGCCGTCCACGCCCAGGTGGTAGCTGATGCCCCACTGGGGGATCCAGCGGATCTGCTCCTCGAGCTGGAAGGCGGCCTCGCCGATCTCGAACAGAGCGAGCATGACCAGGGCGGCCGCGAAGGCCGCCACCGAGGCCGTCATCGCGATCGCACGGACCCGGCGCGGATCGGCGGACGGAAGCAGACCGATCGCCACCGCACCGACCAGCGGCAGCCACAAGACGGCGCTCAGCAGGCCCACGTCAGGCACCTCCCACCAGGAAGGCGGCGACCACCGCGACGGCTCCGAGCACCAGCCCCGCGGCGTACGCCCGGATCAGACCGGTCTGGACGGTCCGCACCCGGGCGGCGGCACCGGCCGTCAGACGCGCGGTGCCGTCGACCAGACCGTCGATCGCCGTCACGTCGAACCAGACCAGGAAGCGGGAGAACGCGCCGCCGCCACGGACGAAGATCCGGTCGTACAGTTCGTCGACCCACAACGCGCGGCGCATCGCCAGCGCGATCGTGCCGAGGTTGGCCCGTACCGGGTCGCGTTCGGGGAAGGGCCGCAGGTACAGCAGGTAGGCGAGCCCGATCCCCGCGAAGGCCGCGAGCAGCGACAGGCCGGTCAGGGCCATCTCGGACAGGGCGGGCTCGGTCGCCCCTCCGCCCGCCGGCAGGTGCGCCACCGACGGTTCCAGCCAACGTTCGAGTGGGCCGTCGTGGGACAGGTTGAGCACGCCCCCCAGAGCCGAGGCGGCTGCCAGAACGACCAGCGGGACCGTCATGGACGGCGGCGACTCGTGGGGATGCAGCTCCACGGCGGCGTCCTCGGTCGGGCGGGTCCCCGCCTGCTGCGCCGAGCCGGCGGCCGTGTCCGCTGCCGTCTGGTCATGCTGGGGCGCCGCTTCGTCCCCGGCCCACCGTTGCGGCCCCAGGAACGTCACGAACAGCCAGCGGCTCATGTAGAAGCCGGTGAACGCCACGGCGACCAGGCCCGTGAACCAGATCACGGTGTGCCCCTCCTCGTACGCCGCGGCGAGGATCTGCTCCTTCGAGAAAAACCCGGAGAACGGGAAGATCCCGCTGATCGCGAGCACGGCGACCACGCTGGTCCAGAAGGTGATCGGCATCACCCGCCACAAGCCTCCCATCCGCCACATGTCGGTGCGGTTGGCCACGGCGTGCATCACCGATCCGGCGGCGAGGAAGAGCAGACCCTTGAAGAAGGCGTGGGTCACCAGGTGGAAGATGCCGGCGCCGAACGCGCCGACACCGACGCCGACGAACATGTAGCCGAGCTGGCTGACCGTCGAGTAGGCCAGGACACCCTTGATGTCGTCCTGCTGGACGGCAACGACCGCTGCGAACAGGGCGGTGGCAACACCGACCACGGCGACCGCCAGGAGCGCGGTCTCGCTCTCGATGTAGATCGGTGACGCGCGGGCGACCATGTAGACCCCGGCCGTCACCATGGTGGCGGCGTGGATCAGTGCCGACACCGGGGTCGGACCCGCCATCGCGTCAGGCAGCCAGACGTACAACGGGATCTGCGCGGACTTGCCGACCGCGCCGCCGAGCAGCAGCAGCCCGATCGCGGTGGCCGCACCACCCTCACCGAGGATGTCGGAGGCCGCAGGGAGCACGTCGGCGAAGGCAAGCGAGCCGAACTCGGCGAAGATCAGGAACAGACCCACAGCGAACGACGCGTCCCCGATCCGGTTGACGACCATGGCCTTCTTGGCCGCGACCGCGTTCGGCATCTCCTCGAACCAGTACCCGATCAGCAGGTAGGAGCACAGCCCAACCAGTTCCCAACCCACGAACAGCACGGCGAAGTTGCTGGCCAACACCAGCACCAGCATCGAGAACAGGAACAGGTTCAGGTACGCGAAGTACCGCGGTTGACGTCGGTCGCCGTGCATGTAGCCGATCGAGTACAGGTGGATCACGGATCCGACGCCCGAGACCACCAGGGCCATGACCGTGCTGAGCGGGTCGAGCAGGACGTCGGTGGTCAGCTGCAGCTGCCCGACGTCGATCCAGGTGTACACGTCGACGACGACGGCGTGAACGTCGGGGCCGGCCCCAAGCAGCTGCAGGAACACCGCGACCGTCACCACGAACGATCCAGCGGCTGCTGCGGTGGCCAACCAGCCGGACCGTTCCCCCAACCGGCGACCCGCGAACAGCAGGATCACGAAACCGGCCAGAGGCAAGGCCGGGATCAACCAGGCGAGGCTGGCGACGCCTGCGGCGGCCTCCGGGTCGAGGCGGTAGCCGACCTCGCCACCTTCGGCGGCCAGGATGATGACGGTGGCGGTCGTCGGCACGGTCAGCCTCGCAGCAGCCGGGGCACGTCCACGTCGAGCGTGCCTCGTCGCCGCCAGATGTTGACCAGCAGGGCCAGGCCGACCACGACCTCCGCGGCGGCGACCACGATCACGAAGAAGGCGATCACCAGGCCATCAGCGGCTCCCCACAGGCGCGAGGCGGACACGAGCGTGAGGTTGACGGCGTTGAGCATCAGCTCGACGCACATGAAGATCACGATCGCGTTGCGCCGGGTCAGGACCCCGACCAGCCCGATCCCGAACAGGACCCCCGCCAGCATCAGGTAGTACCCGATCGGCATCAGCCGCCCCCGTCCGTGGCGGACCCGCCTGGGTCGTGGGGCGCCGCAGCAGCGCCGGGCACGAGCGTGTCGCCGGGGACGACGTGGTCAACGAGCGGCTCGGACTCACCGACCTCGGCTCGTGAACGGTCGGCCCGACCGGCAGGTCGGCGTCCACCCAGCACCATCGCCGCCACGATGGCCAGCAGCAGCAGCAGAGCGGCGAACTCGAAGACGAACGTGTACCGGGTGAAAAGACGCTCCGCGACGAAGCCGACGCTGCCGGTGGGGCTGGCTTGGATCGCCTCGGCCAACCCCTCGCAGCGCACCGCACCCGCGGCCGGGGCAACGCTGGCCGCCGCCCCGCAGACCGACTGATCGCCCGTGAACGGCCCCACGAACACGAACCCGGCGCCCGCGACGAGCATGGCCCCCAGCAGCCACGCGCCGCCTCGGATCGCCGGATGGCGCTCGATCAGCAGGTCGTCGCGGGACACGCCCAGCAGCATGATCACGAAGAGGAACAGCACCATGATGGCGCCGGCGTAGACGATGATCTGGATGATCGCCAGGAACGGCGACTCGAGCACGAGGAACAGCCCGGCGATCGCGACGAAGTTCAGCACGAGCATCAGCGCCCCGTGCACGACGTTGCGCATGGTGATCATCGCGACCGCCGCACCGACCGCCACGGCCGCCAGGACCCAGAACAGCACCACCTCCCCCGTGGCGCTGCCGGCCGCCTGCTGGGCGAGGAGGAGCACCCTCACTGGTCCCTCTGTGCCCCGCCGGCGTCCTTGTCGGAGCGCTCCTGCGGCGGGCTCTGCGGTGGCTGTGGCGCCTCCCCGCCGTGGGGCTCCTTGCGCTGGTCGTCCTCGTCGAGCACCGGCGCCCCGACGTCGCCGCTGGCTTCGCGCAGGTGCGCGGTGTCGCGGCCCAAGCCCACCGCGTGCTGGTCGGACTCGCGGGTGGCGATCTCATCGCGGGCGTGGACGGGAGCGGTCGAGATCCGCTCCTCCAGGCCGCTCATCCGCCGGCCGGCACGGACCATCTGTCGGGGACCAGCCGGCTCGTAGTCGCCACCGACCAAGTCCGGAGGTGTGGCCGCCAGACCGCCGTAGTAGTTGATCTTGCGCCGGCGCACGTCCGCATCCCGGTGCGGTGGCCTCGTCGCGCCTTCGGGGAGCGGTGCCAGGAGGCGCTCCTTGGTGTAGATCAGGCCGTAGCGAGTGTCGGCGGACAGCTCGTAGTCGTGGAGCATGGTCAGCGCTCGGGTCGGGCACGCCTCGATGCAAAAGCCACAGAAGATGCAGCGGTTGTAGTTGATCTGGTAGTCGGACGCGTACCGCTCCCCCGGCGAGTACCGCGCCGCGGCGGTGTTGTCGGCGCCCTGCACGAAGATGGCATCCGCCGGGCACGCCCAGGCGCACAACTCACAACCGATGCACTTCTCCAGACCGTCCTCGTAGTAGTTGAGCTGGTGGCGGCCGTGGAAGCGCGGCTGGGGCTCACGCTTGTCGTCGGGGTACTCGGTCGTCACCGGCCTGCGCAACGTCGTCCGCAACGGGACCTTGAACCCACGACCCAGCGCCGTGCGCGTCAGGAACAGGAAGAACAGGCCGACCGCGGCGACGAACGCCACGATCGTCCAGATCACGGCAGGGATGGTCATCACGGGACCCTCTCACGGGAGTGGATCTCCTCGGGTTCGTCGAACGCGCGCCGGTCGTCCATCGGGCGACGAACGGTGCGGCGCGCGCCGCGGGAGAACAGCGGTGCCAGGACGTACAGGAGCACGGCAGCGGCGACCCCGGCCACCGCCACGGTCGTTCGCTGGCGGGCTTCCAGCTCGGTGTTGACCATCACCATGAACGCCGTGGCCAGGACCCACACCAGCCCCAGCGGGAGCATGAAGCGCCAACCCACGTCCATCAGCCGGTCGTAGCGGAACCGCGGCAGGGTCGCCCGCAGCCAGACGAACACGAAGACGAAGACCGCGAGCTTGACCAGGAACCACAGCACCGGCCACAGCCCGGCAGCGGTCTCGGTCAGGACCGGACCGGACGGTCCGCCGAAGAACAGGGTCACGATCAACGCCGACCCGACGATCACGTTCATGAACTCCCCGAGGAAGAACATCGCGAACTTGATCCCGGTGTACTCGGTGTGGAACCCGCCGACGAGCTCACCCTCCGCCTCGGGGAGGTCGAAGGGATGGCGGGAGGTCTCGGCGATCAGCGCGGTGAGGAACAGGATGAACGCCGGGAAGAGCGGGATCACGTACCAGTTGGGGATCCCCGCCACGAGGCCGGGACCTGTCTGCTGGCCGACGATCTCGGAGACCCGCAGCGTCCCGCTGTAGACGAAGACGGCGGCGACGGCCAGCCCCAGGGGGAGCTCGTAGCTGATCATCTGCGCCGCCGAGCGCACACCGCCCAGCAGCGGGTACGCCGATCCGCTGGACCATCCGGCGAGCACGATGCCGTACACGTGGATCGAGCCCATCGCCAGGAACCACAGGACCCCGATGTCCGGATCGAACACCTGCAGCTGGAACGTCTCGCCGAACAGGGTGACCGGCCGCCCGAAGGGGACGATCGCCGCGGCGAGCAGCCCGGTGACCGGCGCGATCAGAGGTGCCAGGTAGAAGACGGGGGCATCGACCATGTCGGGGCGGACGTCCTCCTTGAAGAACAGCTTCACGCCGTCCGCCAGCGACTGCAGCAGCCCAGCTGGACCCGCCCGGTTGGGCCCGATACGGGCCTGCATGCGGGCCAGGGTGCGCCGCTCGGCCCAGATCAACAGGGCGGTGGCGGGGAGCAGGAACCCGACCAGGACCAGGACGCGGACCAGGTGCACCCACAGGGGCAGTCCTGCCTCGTCCACGGTGAACGACGGGACGCTCTGGGCGAGCAGGGTCATCGCAGCCCTCCCGCCGCTTGGGCCGGCGCAGGCTGGGCCACCTCGACCGTGACCCACGTCGGCCCGCCGGTGTCGCTGGCCAGGGTCGTGGCCGGCGCATCGGTGGAGTTGGTCGGCACGTACACGACCCCCCCGACCACGTCGTCCTCGACCGCGGCCGTGAGCGTCAGCTGGCCGTGCTGGGAGCTCACCGTGACCGGCTGACCCGGAGTGATCCCCAGCCGCTCAGCGTCCGCGGTGTTCACCGCCGCGAACGGCGGCTTGCCGGTCTTGAGCATGTTGTCCGCCCCAGCGCTCATCGCGCCCCGGTCGAGCAGGAGCGGGTACGTGAGCAGCTGCAGCCGGCCGTCGGCGTCGTCGGCGTCAGCACCGGCCAGCTGTTGCGAGCCGGCTGCGCCGACGGACCACGGCCGGCCAGACACGGCTGGCAGGCGCGCCATCTCCCGGCGGACGTCGTCGAGGTGGCGGTGACCGAGGTCGTGACCGAGGAGGAACGCCAGCTGGCCCAGGATCTCCCAGTCCTCGTGCGCCAGGTTGGGCTGGCTCACGGCCAGGTTCAACCGCTGACGGCGGCCCTCCCAGTTGGTGAACGTGCCGTCGCGTTCGTAGGCCGCTGCGGCAGCCAGCACGATGTCGGCGTACCGGGCCGTGTCGTGGTGCATCAGGTCCTGCACGATGACCGTCCGGACCCGCTCGAGGGCGGACCTGGCCAGCCGGGGACGGTCGAAGTCGCGGGCCGGGTCGACCCCGACCAGGTAGAGCACGTCGATCTCGCCGCGGGCAGCCGATTCGAGGATCGCGGTGGCGTCGCGTCCACGCGCGGTCGGGATGTCGCCCCAGATCGCTTCCACCTCGGCGCGTTCGTCGTCGTGCTCGAGTCGGCGCCCCCCGGGCAGGATGCCCGCAACCAGTCCCGCGTCGAGCGCGCCGCGGGCGTTGTTGCGACGCGGCACCCAAGCCAGCTTGGCGCCGATCGACTCCGCCAGGCGCCCCGCCGCTGCCAGCGCACCACGCGCAGCGCCTCCGCGCTCACCGACCAGGATGACCGCCGCGTCGCCGGCCGCTTCGAGCGCCTCCCTGACGTCGGCCGCGGCCCGGTCCAGGTCACCGGCTCCATCGGCCAAGGCGCTCAGGACAGCGGCCTGCCCTCCGGGCGCGGTGTGCAGCCGTCGCCACAGGATCTTGGAGATCGAGCCGGACCGGGGGCCGATCGACACGAGCTTCGCCTGGTTGTCGCGCCACGCCTTGCGCAGGCGGAGGAACAGGATCGGGACCTCCTCCTCGGGGTCGAGGTCGACCAGCACCGTGACCGGTGCCGCTTCCACGTCGCCGTACGTGACGCCTCGCCGGGTCGGGACGACGGCCAGCACCTCGTCCTCGTCCGGACCGGCGGCGCGGGCCCGGAAGTCCACGTCGTCCGTGCGGAGCACGCTCCGGGCGAACCTGCTCAGCACGTAGGCGTCCTCGTCCGGCAGGTGCCCGCCCGTGAGAACCGCCACGCTGTCGGCGCCGCGCAGCCTGTCCGCCGCGGTCTGGAGCGCCTCCATCCACTCAACCGGGACGAGGTCGCCCCCTCTGCGCAGCATCGGCTGGTCGATCCGCTGCTCGTGCTGGAGGTACTTGAACGCGAAGCGGCCCTTGTCGCAGTTCCACGCCTCGTTGACCGCCGGATTGTCGCGGGCGACAACCCGCATGATGCCGCCTCGGCGAGTGTGCACGTTCATGTTGCACCCGGCCGAGCACAGGTTGCAGACGCTGGGTCGGGACTCGAGATCGAACGGCCGAGCACGGAACCGGTAGGAGGCCGAGGTCAGAGCGCCAACCGGGCAGATCTGGATGATGTTGCCCGAGAAGTAGTCGAAGTACGGCTCGTCCTCGTAGATGGCGACCTGCTCCAGCGCGCTGCGCTCGAACAGCTCCAGGAAGGGCCGGCCAGAGATCTGCCGCGCGAAGCGGGTGCACCGGGCACACAGCACACACCGTTCGCGGTCGAGGAGGACGTTGGGGGACACCGCCACCGGCTTGGCGTAGCGACGCTTCTCGTCGATGAACCGCGACTCCCCCGGTCCGTGTTCGAGCGCCTGGTCCTGCAGGGGGCACTCTCCGCCCTTGTCACACATCGGGCAGTCGAGCGGGTGGTTGATCAGCAGGAACTCCAGCTGCGCCTTCTGTGCGTCACGAGCCCACTCGGACGTCAGATGCGACTTGACGACCATGCCGTCCTGGCACGGCGTCGTGCACGAGGTCATCGGCTTGCGCTGGCCTTCGACCTCGACGATGCACTGACGGCATGCCCCGGCCGGGTCGAGCAGGGGATGGTCGCAGAAGCGCGGGATCACGATGCCCATCTGCTCCGCGGCGCGGATGATCAGCGTGTCGGGGGGCACGGTGATCTCGCGGCCGTCGATCGTCAGCGTGACGGTCTGGTCGTCGGTCATGCGCGGCTGCCCTTCCCGCCAGTGGTCGCCTGCGCGGCCAGCGGCAACCCGGTCCGGGGCGGCTCGATCGTGCCCTCCTCCGACTCGCGGTGGGGATGCAGCGGCTCGACCTCCTCGGCCCGGGGGGTGGCGTCGAACGGACAGCCGCGCTGCTCGACGTGTGCCTCCCACTCGTCGCGGAAGTACTTGATCGCGCTCTGTGGGGGTTGGGCCGCGCCGTCGCCGAGCGCGCAGAAGCTCCGCCCCCACATCTGGGTGCAGACATGATCGACGATGTCGATGTCGGCCATGCGTCCCCGGCCGGTCTCCAACCGGGTGAGGACCTGGGTGAGCCAGAACGTCCCCTCACGGCAGGGAGTGCACTTGCCGCACGACTCGTGCTCGTAGAACTGGTTCCAGTTGAGCACGGCGTCCACGGTGCAGGTGCGGTCGTCGAAGACCATCAACGCGGCCGTGCCGAGCATCGTCCCGGCCTCCTGCAGCGACTCGAAGTCCAGCCCGACGTCGAGCGCGTCGCCGGGGAGCATCGGGACCGACGACCCGCCAGGGACGAAGAACTTCACGGGCCGGTCGTCGATCATCCCCCCGCACAGGTCCTCGACGATGGCGCGGATCGGGGTTCCCATCGGGACCTCAAAGTTCATCGGTCGCTTGACGTGGCCGGAGACACACACCAGCTTGGTGCCCGAGCTGTCCTCGGTCCCCCACTGGCGCCACCACTCGGCACCGTTGGAGACGATCCCCGGGACGCTGCAGATCGTCTCCACGTTGTTCACCGTGGTGGGGCTGGCGTACAGCCCCGACTGTGCGGGGAATGGCGGACGCAGTCGCGGCTGGGCGCGGCGGCCCTCCAACGAGTTCAGCAGCGCGCTCTCCTCACCGGCGATGTAGGCACCGGCGCCGCGGTGCAGCGACATGTGCAGACGGCGGCCGGTCCCGAACACGTCGTCGCCGAGGTAGCCGCGTTCGTAGGCCTCGACGATGGCGTCGCTGAGCCGGCGGGCCGGCCACTCGTACTCGCCGCGGATGTAGATGAACGAGTGCTCGCTGCGCATCGCGAGGCACCCGATCATCAGCCCCTCGAGCAACAGGTGGGGGTCGCGTTCGAGGAGCCAGCGGTCCTTGTAGGTCCCCGGCTCGGACTCGTCGGCGTTGCAGATGTAGTAGGACGGCTGGGTCGGCTCCTGGGGCATGAACGACCACTTGACGCCGGTCGGGAACCCCGCCCCACCGCGCCCGCGCAGCCCCGACTCCTTGACCACGTTGATGATGTCGCTCGGGTGCATCTCCAGGGCCTTGCGCACCGCCTGGTAGCCGCCGGTGCGCTCGTACCCGTCGAGCGTGTAGGCGTCGTCCTGGTCGAAGCGCTGCGTGAGGACCTTGACCTCCTCGACCATCAGCGTTCACCTTCCCGGTCTTGGCGATCTGCCTGGTCTTCCTGGTCGTGTGGCGGATCGCCGGCATGGGCTGACTCGAAGCCGGGGTCGGTACCGATGCGGCGAACGTGTGCGGTCCCACCACTCTGGCTGAGGGAGGCCTTCTGCGGCGGCGGGCCCTCCTCTTCGGCCTCCTCATCGGCCTCCTCGTCGGCGTCCTCTTCGGCCTCCTCGTCGGCGTCCTCTTCGGCCTCGCCGTCGGGGTCCTGCTCGGACTCGCCTTCCTCCTCCACCCCGGGTTCCTCGTCGGACGAGGGCTCAGCGTCCGCCTCGGCCCCGGGTTCGTCCTCGGCCGAGGGCTCCGCGTCCTCCTCGCCTCCAGCCCCGGCCTCGGGCTCCCTCGCCGGCCTGTCGAGGCGTTCACCGGCAGGGGGCTGCTGCGACGGCGCGCGGCGGTCGTGCTCGTCGGGTGGCGCCACCCCGGTGGTGTCGCCGACCTCCGGACCCGGGCGGTGGACGCCCGGCCCGCCCAGCGGGTGGGCCTCGTCGAGGACGCGCTCCGCTGGCGGCTCCCCGTAGGAGACCATGTCGGACTGGGCGGCCCGCACCGCCGCGGCGTGGAGGCGTTCGTGCTCGTCGGCCCCGGCCAGACGCCAGCACACCTCGCGGAACGTCGGCGGCGGTTCGCCGTTGACGGGGAGCGGTGGCTGGCCCCGACGGACCTGCTCGAGGAGCTCCATCGCCTTGTCCGCCGACAGGCCCTCGTAGTTCTGGTAGTTGACCTGCACGACGGGCGCGCTCTCGCAGTTGCCGAGGCACTCGAGGTGCTTGACCGTGACGCCGGTCTCGGGGTCGTGTTCGCCGCCGAGCCTGTCCACCCAGCGGTCGAAGATCTCCTGCCCGCCGCGCACCTTGCACGAGAAGTTCGTACAGACCGTGACCAGCCAGTCGCCAGGGTCTTCGCGCTCGTACATCTGGTAGAAGGTCTGGACGGCCTGGACCTCGGCCTTGGTGAGGTCGAGCTTCTCGGCGCAGAACGCGATGCCCTCCTCGGTGATGTAGCCCTGATCGTGCTGCACCAGGTACAGCAGCGGCATCAGCGCCGACTGCGGCTGCGGGTAGCGGGAGATCAGCCGGTCCGCCGTCGCGTGGATCTTGTCCGACAGGGCCACGGTCAGCCTCCGCGCATCGGCGGCTCGTCGAGACGGGGTCTCACCGGTCCACCCCTCCCATCACGGGGTCGAGGGTGGCGATGATGGCGATCAGATCGGCGACCATGTGTCCTCTGGACATGTGATCGATGGACTGCAGGTTCACGAACGACGGATCGCGCACGTGCACGCGGTACGGCTTGGTGGTCCCGTTGGACACCACGTGGTAGCCGAGTTCGCCGCGGGGCGACTCCACCGGCACGTACACCTGCCCCGGGGGGACCGCGAAGCCCTCGGTCACGAGCTTGAAGTGGTGGATCAGCGCTTCCATCGACTCGCCCATGATGTGGCGGATGTAGGTCGGATCGTTCCCGATCCCGTCCGGGCCCAGACCCAACTGCGCCGGCCAAGCGATCTTCTTGTCCTCGACCATCACGGGACCATCCGGGAGCGCGTCGACCGCCTGGTCAATGATCCGCATCGATTCGCGCATCTCCTGCATGCGGACCAGGAACCGGGCGTAGGTGTCAGCCCCCGTCTCGGTGGCCACGTCGAAGTCGTACTGCTCGTACCCGCAGTACGGCTGTGCCTTGCGCAGGTCCCAGTCCGCACCCGCCGCGCGGAGCAGCGGGCCGGTGACCCCGTAGCGGATGGCGTCGTCGGCTTCCAACACGCCCACGTCCTGGGTGCGATGGATGAAGATCGGGTTCTGCTCGAGCAGGTCCTCGTACTCGGCGAGACGCTCCGGCAGGTAGGAGATGACGTCACGGCACTGCTGTGCGAAGTCGGCCGTGACGTCCGCGGCCAGCCCACCGGGACGGACGTACCCGTGGTTCATCCGCAGCCCGGTCTGCGCCTCGAAGACGTCGAGGATGTTCTCCCGCTCGCGGAAGCCGTAGATCATCATCGAGATCGCGCCGAGCTCGAAGCCGCCGGTCGCCAACCACACCAGGTGGCTGGCGATGCGGTTCAGCTCCATCATGATGACCCGCACCGCCTGCGCACGGGGCGGGGCGTCGATGCCCAGCAGCTTCTCGACCGCGAGGCAGTACGCAACCTCGTTGAAGAACGGCGACAGGTAGTCCATCCGGGTGACGAACGTGGTGCCCTGCGTCCACGTCCGGTACTCGGTGTTCTTCTCGATACCGGTGTGCAGGTAGCCGATGACCGGCTCCACGCTCATGACCGTCTCGCCCTCGAGCTCCACGACGAGGCGGAGCACGCCGTGGGTCGAGGGGTGCTGGGGGCCCACGTTGACCGTGAGCCGGCCTTCGGTGACGGCGTCCTCGAGCACCTCCCAGTCGGCGCCGCTGACCCAGATCTCGTCGTCCGACCCGCCGTACCCGGCCGCGCCGGTGCGCTCGTCCACGCTCATGGCTGGATCCCTTCGAACGTCACGGACCCACCTTCCCGCCACCGGCCCCCGGCACGTCGCGTGACCACACCCGCTCGTCGGGCGGCGGGATGAACGCCCCGTGGTAGTCGGTGTCGACCCCGCCGAGCGGGTAGTCCTTCCGCTGCGGATAGCCGTCCCACTCCTCGGGCATCAGGATCCGGACCAGGTTGGGGTGGCCGTCGAAGTGCACCCCGAAGAAGTCGTACACCTCGCGCTCGTGGAAGTCCGCCGTGGGGTACACCGACGTCACGCTGGGCACGGTGGGCAGCGCCTGCGGATCGTCGTTGACCGCGACGACCAGCCGCAACCGGTGGTTGTTCGACATCGACAGCAGGTGGTAGGTCACCTCGATCGTGCCGCGGTCGCGGGTGAGGCGGTTCGGCGGCCAGCCGGTGGTCGACAGCTGCGGCTCGACGACGTGCTCCCCTCCGGGCCAGTGCACCCCCGAGACGTCCGACAGCAGCTCGCAGGCCAGCTCCTCGTCCTCCTTGCAGAAGCGGACGACGTCGCGGATCCTCTCCGCCGGCACGAACACGGTCAGCTCGCCCCGTGCCGTGGTCGTGTCGACCTCATCGAACCGTTCCCGGATGCGGTCTGCGATCGTCTGCAGTTCAGCCACGCCTACGTCCGTCCCCGCCCTCAGTGCTGGACCGTCGTTTGGAAGCGTTCCCGTTTGATCTGCTCGTGCAGCTTCATGATCCCGTCCATCAGCATCTCGGGCCGCGGCGGGCATCCCGGGACGTACATGTCGACGGGGACGACGTGGTCCACGCCTTGCAGCAGGGCGTAGTTGTTGAACATGCCGCCGGAGGTCGCACACACGCCCATCGACAGGACCCACTTCGGATCAGCCATCTGGTCGTAGACGCGGCGCAGCACCGGGCCCATCTTCACGCTGACGCGTCCGGCGACGATCATCAGGTCCGCCTGGCGGGGCGAGGCCCGGAACACCTCCATGCCGAAGCGGGCGATGTCGTAGTGGGCTGCGCCGGTCGCCATCATCTCGATCGCGCAGCACGCCAGCCCGAACGTGGCCGGCCACGTCGATGCGCTGCGGCTCCAGTTGACGAACTTCTCGACGTTCGTCAACAGGATCCCGGCCGGGAGCTTCTCTTCTAGTCCCACTCCAGACCTCCCGCGCGGTACTCGTAGACCAGTCCGATGGCCAGCACAGCGAGGAAGACCGCCATCGCGCCGACACCGAACCAGCCGAGCTGCCTGAACACCACCGCCCAGGGGAAGACGAAGACGACCTCGACGTCGAAGATCAGGAAGGACAACGCCACGAGGTAGAACTTCACCGCGAACTGCGCTCCGCTGACCTCGGCGAGCGGTTCGTTGCCGCACTCGTACGCCGCGAGCTTGCTCGGGTTGGGCCTCTGCGGCCCGACCATGTGGCCCACGAGCAGCGAGCCGCCGCTGAACGCCGCCGCGACCCCGAGCAGGATCGCGATGGGTACCCACTCACCGAGCACGACGCCTCCTCGCTATCTCGTCGGGGTTGCTGCGCCGGCGGAGCGGGGCCCGCGTGGCTCCGCCGAGCCAAGTCGAACCTACGTGCGCCTGCTTGCGCCCCGCAAACCGCTGGCGGGACGTCCGGCGGGGTCCCGCGGTCACGCTGCCGGGGCAGCCTTCTGGAGCGTGTTGATCACCACATCGGCAGCATCCGACGGACGTTGATCGGTCAGATGCGCCATGAACCGCAGCAGAAACCGCATCACCACTGCGTGTGACATGCCGTGGACGGTGCAGAACCGCATCACCTCCGGGTTACCCATCAGCCGGATGAACCAACGCCCCAACGTGAAGTACCCGCCCCACTGGCGTTTGAGCTCGGCGGCGTAGCCGTCGAGGACCGCCGTGGAGCGCTCGCACAGGGCCACGTCGACGACCTCTGCAGCGAAACGGGCTGACTCCATGGCGTAGGAGATTCCCTCCCCGTTGGTGGGGTTGACCATCCCGCCGGCGTCACCGACCAGGAGCACGCCCCGGTGGTGGTGCGGCTGGCGGGAGAAGCCCATGGGCAGCGCAGCGGAGGCGACACTGCCCTCGCGGGTCGCCGGACCGAACCCCCATTCGTGCGGCATCGCTGCTGCCCAGCGATCCATCAGCCGCCGGTAGTTGATGCGCTGGAAGTGCGGGGTGGTCCCGATCACGCCGACCCCCACGTTGGCGGTGCCGTCGTCAAGTGGGAAGATCCAGCCGTAGCCAGGCAGGAGGTCGCCGTCCTCCTCCAGCTCCAGGTAGGACGACAGCCAGGCGCTGTCCGCGACCGGGCTGCGGTAGTAGGTCCGTACCGCCACGCCCATCGGACGGTCGTCGCGACGCCGCAACCCCAGCGCCGTGGCCAACCGGCTCGAGGCCCCGTCGCTGGCGATCACGACCGGAGCGCGGACCTCACCGTCCCGCCCGTCCGCGTGGCGCCATGCGACCCCGCTGACCCGACCATCCGGCCGGAGCAACGGCCGCGTCACCTCGGTCCGTTCCCACATCTGCGCGCCCCGTGCCTGAGCCAGGCGCGCCAGCGTCTCGTCGAAACGCAGACGCGTGCAGGTCAGGCTCCAGTCGGGCCAGTCGTGCAGCTGCGGCCAGGGCAGCTCGAGCACCTCCCCGGCGCCGTGGACCCGCAGACCGACGTTGCGCCGCCAGCCGTCCGCTCGCCCCTCGGCTTCGTCGACCAGGCCGAGCCGACGGATCTCGCGGACCGCGCGGGGTGTGAGGCCATCCCCGCAGGGCTTGTCGCGCGGGAACGCTTCCTTGTCGATCAGCACGACGTCGTGACCCGCGTCGGCGAGGTATGCAGCGGCGGTCGACCCACCGGGGCCAGCCCCCACCACCACCACATCCGCGTGGACGACCCGCCCCGCGGCGAGCGGCGCGGTGGTGGTCGCCATGTGCGGGTCTCCTGTCGTCCTGCGCCGAGTCTGCCACGGACCCTGCCGGCGCCCGCTGGTCCAGGCGACGAGACTTCGTGAAGAGTTTCACGAAGTCGTCGGAAGTGTAGCGTGGGCTCGCGACCGCGCGGCACCGGCGACGACGGGTGTCGCGCTGGCTCGCTACCCGGTGTGGCTGGGCTCGGGGACCGGCAGCTGTGGGCCGCCGTCCGGCACGGGCTCCGGGACCGGCAGGCCGTCGTCGGGGGCGGCGTCGTGGAAAACCTCGGACAGCAGCCGCGCGGCTTCCAGGAACTCCTCGCTCGTGACCGTCACCGCGTCGTCGGGCCCTTGGATCGGTTCGGTGCTGCCGTGATCGGACAGGTCGAGCTGCACGCGGAACGACCCGTTGGCGTCCGCGGCGCCCGCCCGGGCCAGCGCCGCCAGGTCGAAGGTCGCCCCGGTTAGGACCTCGGCACCCGACATGCCCAGCAGGCGGCGGTACCAGGGCGCATCCAGGATCCGCGTCTGCATCGTCGCCGGGACCGCCTCGGGCAGTTCCTTCAGGTCGGACTGCAGGTCCTCCACGCGTCGGGTCGGGTCCAGCTGGGATAGCGCCGCGAGCAGCTCCCGCAGCTGCACGGCGATGTCGTACCGGCGCGCCCGATCGGTGTCGGTGACGTCGTGGACCGCGACGTAGCGCTGCACGAAGCCGGCAGGGTCCTCACCGAGAGCAGCGCCGACCGACGCATCGGTCGGCGTGGTCGGCCCCGGAGTGGGTCCGCCGAGGACCTCGTTGAGCCGGTCTGGGTCGATGTCGCCCTCGACGCCGATCCAGTCGCCCCGGAACACGGCAGCCACCGCGTCGGCGACCGGTTCCGGCGCGCCCCTGTCACGGATCAGGCCGACGATGCGCTCGCCGGGATCCCCGCCGCCGGTCGCCAGGGCCGCCAACGAACTGAACCCCAACCGCAGGAACGTGGTGTCGCCCGCGACGGAGCGCAGGTCGAACAGGTCCAACCCCAGGACGCTCAGGCGGACCTCGTAGCTGTCGCCTGCCCGGCGGCCCGCCACCCGCAGCCCTTCCAGCACCTGGCCCGCGATCTGCGCTTGATCCCCGAACAGGTCGCGCAGGGCCGCGTCATCGGCATCGACGGTCGCAGCGAACGTCACCGGTCCACCGAAGGTCCGCTGGGTCGCGGCGGCCAGCCGCGAGCGGGCGTCGCCGTCACCGCAGGCGGCCAGGGACGCCACCACGGCGATCGCCACGACGGCGCGCAGGATCGGGTGCTCAGAGCTGCTCAGGGCCGGTCCTCCCCGGTCGGACGGCGGCCGCGGTGCACCGCCACGATGCCCCCGCTCAGGTTGCGGTAGCGCACCTCGTCCCAGCCGTTGTGCGCCAGCCACCGAGCGAGGCTGTCCTGATCCGGCCACAGCAGGATGCTGTCGGCGAGGTAGCGGTAGGCCGAGGGATCCGACGACACGACCTGCGCCACGCGCGGCAGGACACCGGTGAGGTAGGCCTCGTAGAGACGTCGGAACGGGGGCCAGGTGGGGGTGCTGAACTCCAGCACCACGAGCCGCCCACCCGGGCGGGTCACGCGGGCGAACTCCAGGAGGGCGGATGCTGCGTCGTGCACGTTGCGCAGGCCGAAGGCGATCGTCACCGCGTCGAACGTCCGGTCGGGGAACGGCAGCCGCATCGCGTCGGCGTTGAGCATCCGCATGCGCGGAGCGCGGCGCCGGGTCCCGGCCAGCAGCATGCGGTGCGAGATGTCGAGCGCGACCACCTCGGTCGCGCCCAGGCGGACCAGCTCGCGGCTGAGGACCCCCGTGCCTGCCGCCACGTCCAGGATCGCCGACCCGTTGGGGTGGGCAGCCTGAGCGGCCACGCGACGCCAGTGAGCGTCCTGCCCGAACGACAGGACGCTGTTGGCCAGGTCGTAGCAGGGAGCGACGCGTTCGAACATCGCCTGCACCAGCGCGGCTTCCTTCCCCTGGATGCCCGGAGTGGGGAGCGCACCATCGGCAGCGTGCGGGGGGGCCGTCTCCATGCGCGCGCACCGTACCGCGGACGCGACGTCCGCACTTGGGGCCTGACTCGGGGCCTGGTGCCACGGCGTGGCAGCATCGTGGTGGCGATCGGCACCGGCGCTGCTGCGATGGCGGCGAAGGGTCGCGATCGGGCGACGTTCGCGCTGGTGTTCGCGCTGGTGTTCAAGGAGGCGGTCAACTCGGTCGAGAAACAGCGGAACGAGTCAAGGAGCGTCCGTGGCACGCGTCTACTGCCCCGAGTGCGACGTCGAGGTCGCCGTCGGCGACGACGGCCGGGACTTCCTCGGTCATGCTGTGACCCAGCCGGCTGGCCCGGCCGACACGCCACCTGAGGCGCCCCAGCCGTGGGTCTTCAGCGTCGGATCGGTCGAGTCGACTCAGCCGGTCGCGGCCGACGAGGCGACGCAGCAACCGGACCGCCCGCAGCGTCCAGACGCGGAGCCCGACGGCGACGGCCTGGACCTGCAGTCCGTCGGCGAGGAAGACCTGGACCTGCAGTCCGCCGGCGAGGAAGACCTGGACCTGCAGTCCGCCGGCGAGGAAGACCTGGACATGGGTTCGCTGGAGGCGGCCGTCGCCGAGCTGGGCTTCAGCATGCACGAGGCGGACGAGGCCGTCGACGCCGTGCTGGGGTTCGAGGACGTGGTGGAACGCCGTGCCGTCGATCCTGGTCCGAGCGTCGCGCGGGCCAACGACCCGCAGACGCCGCCCGCGGCGCTGGACATCTCCGAGTTCGGGTTGGACCTCACCGAAGCGCCCGAGGCGACCACCCCGCCCCGCGAGGTCGAGGCGCCCGACCAGGACCGCTGGGCGGTTGGCGACGTGTCGTCAGCGAGCACGCACGCGACAGCTGCGGAGGTCGATGCGCGCGACGAGACCGACGCCTCCACGGCGGCGAACGCCGAGGACGATGAGGCGACCGACCTGGACCCGAGCCACTTCGTGGCCCGCCCGTCCGGTCAGCGCAGGGGGCTCTTCGGGCGGCGCTGACCGCCCGTACCCGCACGTAGAGTCGCTCGCGTGACGTCCGACGACCGGCTGGATCCGATCGACCGCGCACTGGCGGAGCTGGTGTCGCGTCCGGCCGACGCGACGGAGCTGTTGACCCTGGAGCAACTCGCCGAGCGCACGGGCGTGTCGATCGTGCTGCTGGAGGCGATCGAGCGTGAAGGCTTCCTCGCGCCGGTCGGCCAGGGCGCAGATCGTCGGTACACCTCTGCCGACGTCGCCACGGTCGAGGCAGGCCTCGCGCTCCTGGACGCCGGGCTGCCACTTGGCGAGCTGCTGGACCTCGCACGCCGCTTCGACGAGGCAGCCCGGGGCGTCGCTGACCGCGCGGTGGACCTGTTCGTCCGGTTCGTCCGCGATCCGGTGCACGGCACTGCCGCATCGCGGGAGGAGGCCACCGCACGTCTGGTCGCTGCGTTCGAGGAGATGCTGCCGGCCGCAGGGACGGTCGTGGCCCATCACTTCCGGCGGCTGCTCCTCGACCGGGCGCGCGCCCGGGTCGAGGACACGAGCCCGTGACGCGCCTGCCTGTGCGCACCGTCGCGGTCAACGAGGACCGCCCGCTGTTGGAACTCCTCCCCGACCCCGACGGGGTCGTGTGGGTGCGCGGCTTCGATGGCCTGGTGGGATGGGGTGAAGCGGCCCGCTTCGATCCCGGGACCGGTGAGGACCGCTTCGCCCGTGCCGCCGAGTGGTTCGGGCAGGTGGTCGCCTCAGCCCGTGTCGACGATCAGGTCGGCGCGCCCGGCTGCGGGCTGGTGGCGTTCGCGAGCTTCACGTTCGACCCGAGCACGTCTGGGTCGGTGCTGGTCGTCCCCGCCGTCGTGGTGGGCCGGCGCCACGGCGGCTCGTGGCTCACGCTGACGGGATCGGCCCAGGTGCCGTCGCTGGTGTCCGTTGCCGTGCCGGGGCCTGGTGACCGGGTCCGGTACGCCGGCGCCTCCAAGCCGGACCTGCGCTGGCTCGAGGCGATCGCCGAGGCGATCACGCGGATCGAGGACGGCCGGCTCGACAAGGTCGTCCTCGCCCGTGACGAACTGGTGTGGACCCGTTCCCCGGTCGACGCGCGGCTGTTGACCCGGCGCCTGCACGACCGTTTCGGCGACTGCTGGACGTTCCTGGTCGACGCACTGGTCGGGGCGACCCCCGAGCTGCTGGTGCGTCGGGCCGGCGATCAGATCACCTCGATCGTCCTGGCGGGGTCGGCACGGCGCGGCGACGACGTCACCGACGACGTGCGCATCGGAGAGGAACTGCTGGCCTCCAAGAAGGACCGTCACGAGCACCAACTGGCCGTGGACTCCGTCCGGGATGTCCTCGCCGGGCGCTGTGAGCACCTCCAGGTCGACAACGAGCCGTGGCTGCGGCGCCTGGCCAACGTCCAGCACCTGGCCACCACGGTCAGCGGTCGCACCCGCGAGGCCGGAACCGCCCTGGAGCTGGCCGGCGCGCTGCACCCGACGGCTGCCGTGGGCGGGGCCCCGACCGATGTCGCGATCGACGTGATCCGTGAGCTCGAGGGCATGGACCGCGGACGCTACGCCGGGCCGGTGGGCTGGGTCGATGCCCGCGGTGACGGGGAGTTCGGGATCGCGTTGCGCTGCGCGCAGATCGCCGGCGCCCGGGCGCGGCTGTTCGCCGGGGCCGGTGTCGTCGCCGGGTCGCTGCCCGAGGAGGAGCTCGAGGAGACGCGACTGAAGCTCCGCGCGATGCAGTCAGCGTTCGAGGGCTGAGCGCGGCGAGGTGCGGTCGTCGCGATGCACGAGCCGGCGAGGAGACCTCACGGCAGGCGGTCGAGGGCCGCAGCGATCTCCGCGTGGATCCGCCGGTGCAGCGCCACAGTTTCCTCACGGTCGGTGCGGACCTCGATCAGGTGGATGCCACCCGCGGCGGCGGCCGCTGCCAGCGCCGGCGTCAGCTCGTCTGCTCGGGTGATCCGGGTGTGGGCGAGTCGGTGCAGGCGTGCCAGATCGGCCAGGTCCAGGCCGTGGGGAGTGGCGAACACCCGCTCGAAGCTGGCGGGGAAGCGCGCCTGTGGCAGGAAGTGGAAGATGCCTCCGCCGTCGTTGTTGACCACGACCAGCGGCAGGTCGACCTCGCCGGCGTGTGCACGCAGCAGCAGACCGTTGGCATCGTGCAGCAGCGACAGATCCCCGGCGAGAGCCACGGTGGGGGCCGGGGCCGTCGCGAGCGCCACGCCCAGGGCGGTGGACACGAACCCGTCGATCCCACTGGCGCCCCGGTTGGCCAGGACACGGACCCCGTCGCGCGGCGCCATGGCGAGGTCCAGATCGCGCACCGGACGGCTCGACGCGACCACGAGCGTGCCGCCGGACGGGACGGCCGCGGCGACGTCGCGGGCGGTGCGGGGTTCGCTCGGGCTGGCCGACCCGTCGAGGAGCGCGTCGAGGGTCGTGCGGGCCACGCGCTCGGAACGCAGCCATGCCTCGAGCCAGCCCGACGTGCGGGCGCCCGCAAGCGCGGCCGTCAGCGCCTCGCAGGCGAGTGCGGGGTCGGCCACCAGCAGTTGGCCGACCACCCGACGAGGGTCCAGCCACACCCCGTCCGGGTCGAACACGACCTGTGGCACATCCGGGCCGAGGTGGCCCTCGACAGTGCGGGACAGGACGGTGCGTCCGATCCGCACCACCAGGTCGGGGCGGTGCGCCGCAGCGAACGGCGGATGGTCGAGCAGGGCGTGTGCGGTGCTGATCGCGTACCGGCCGGTGCGGGCGCTCGACAGCGGCTCGGCGATCAGCGGCCATCCTGCGGCGTGGGCAAGGTCGACGATCGGTCCCGGCGGCGCGGCGGTGTCGCCGACGACGAGCAGCCCACGTTCGGTGTCCGCGATGCGCCCCGCCAGCGCCTCCACGGCGGCCTGGGGCGCGGGGCGGGCTGCGCGCGCCACCACCGTCCACGGTCGAGCGTGGCCACGTCCGTCCAGCCGCTGGGTGAACGCCGCTGACGGGGCGTGCCCGACATCGGCGAGCGCCACCAACGGCTCCCGGAAGGTGAGGTTGGCGTGGACCGGGCCGGCCGGTCCGCGCACGCCCAGTGCTTCAGCCCACAGCCGTGACGCGGTCGACCGCCAGTAGTCGTCGACGCCGGGGCGATCCTCGGCGATGCCGACCTCGACGAACCAGCGCACGTGGTCGCCGAAGAGCTTGAGCTGGTCGATGGTCTGGTTGGCGGCCGTGTGACGCAGCTCCGGTGGCCGGTCGGCGGTGAGCGCCAGCAACGGGACGCGGGCCTGGTGGGCCTCGACCACGGCCGGGTGCAGGTTGGTGGTTGCCGTCCCCGACGTCGTGAGCACGACGGCAGGACGGCCGGTGGCCTTGCCCAGGCCGAGCGCGACGAACCCCGCGGAGCGTTCGTCGATCTGGACGTGCACGCGCACCCGCGGGTCGTCGTGCAGCGCCATCGCCAGCGCTGCCGATCGCGAGCCCGGGGCGAGCACCGCGTCGGTCAGGCCGTGACGGGCGAATTCGTCGACGACGGTCAGCGCAAGCGCGTGTGAGGGATTGGCGGCCGTCACCGGTGGTCCTCGGCGGCGACAGCGGTGGCGGTGCGACCGTCTGTGCCCCCCATGATCGCCGCACAGGTGTCCAGCCGGCGGAGCAGGCCACGGGCCTGCTCGGGCGACGGGGCCCACCTGCGCAGCAGATCCTCGTCCGGGGTCGGGCGGCGGACCATGATCGTGCCGGCCTCCGGCAGGAGCGGATCAGGCACGACGTCACCGTCCAGGAGGCCGGCAGTGGCCAGTCCGCAGGCGTACGGCAACCGCGGCAGAGCCGCGGCGAGAGCGATCCCGGCAGCCAGCCCGATCGAGGTCTCCAACGCCGACGAGACGACCACGGACAGTCCGGCGGCGTCAGCGGCCTCGGCGACCTTGAGTGCCGGCCACACCCCGCCCAGCGGCTGGACCTTGACCACGACCACGTCCGCGGCGTCCAGCCCGGCGACGTGCAGCGGGTCGTCGGCCGTTCGGACCACCTCGTCGGCTGCGATCGGGACGTCGATGCGGCGCCGCAGCACGGCCATCTCCGCGCACGTCGCCACCGGCTGCTCGACGTACTCCAGGCCGACACGGTCGAGGGTGCGGATCGCACGGACGGCTTCATCGACGTCCCACGCGCCGTTGGCGTCGACGCGGAGCCGCCCGCCCGGCCCGAGCGCCGCGCGGACGGCCTCGACCCTGGCCACATCCTCGCGCAGAGGTTGGCCGGGCTCGGCCACCTTCACCTTCGCGGTGCGGCACCCGGAACGCCGGACGAGGTCGTGAGCCCGTTGGGGGTCCACGGCCGGGACGGTGACGTTGACCGGGATGCGCTCGCGGACGGGGTCGGGCCAGGCACGCGTGGCCGCCTCGTGCGCCGCGGCGAGCCACCGGCTGGCGTACGCCGGTCCGTACTCGGGGAACGGCGAGAACTCCCCCCACCCGGCGGGGCCGGCGACGAGCACCCCGCAGCGCTCGTCGACGCGCCGGAACCGGGTGCGCATCGGCACGCGGAACGCTTCCGCCCGCAGGTGGTCGTCGCCCAACGTCACGTCAACCACAGGCCCACCGCCAGCAACAGTCCGTAGGCCACGTGCAGCCGGACGGTCCCGACCAGGGCGTCGATCAGCACCAGCGGTTCGGTGGCGGTGCGTACCGTCCGCGTGACCGCCACGGCCAGTGGCGCCGACCCCAACGCGAGCAGCGGCCACGGGCTGTGTGCGGACACAGCCACGGCCACCGTCAGCGCCAGCGCCCCGCCGACCACGACCGTGTACAGCGTCCGGGTGCGGCGGTCACCGAGGCGGACGGCGAGGGTGGCCTTTCCGGCCACCAGGTCGGTGTGGATGTCGCGGAGGTTGTTCGCGACCAGGATCGCGGTGGCCAGGAGCCCGACCGGCACGGCCGCGGTGACGGCCACGGCCGCCAGCCGCTCGTCCTGGACGTACTGCGAGCCGGCGGTGGCCACAAGACCGAAGAACACGAACACCGCCAGCTCACCCAGGCCGGCGGAGGCGTACGGGCGGGGACCGCCGCTGTACCCGAGCGCGGCTGCGAGCGCCGCCGCTCCCACCGCGACGAGCTCCCAACCGGCAGCAGCCGCGAGCAGCAGACCCGCCACAGCGGCGACCCCGAACGCGGCGAGGGTGGCCCGCCACATCTGTGCGCCGGTGACCAGGCCGGAGGCCACCGCCCGTCGCGGTCCGACCCGCTCTGCGGTGTCCACGCCGCCCACGGCGTCGAAGTAGTCGTTGGCGTAGTTGACACCGACCTGGACCGAGACGCCGACGGCGAGCGCCGCGAGGAACCGCCAGGCGATGAACCGCTCGGCCGCTGCGGTCCCCACGACGACGGCCACGACCGCCGCGGGGAGCGTCCGCGGTCGTGCCGCCTCGACCCAGACCCGCACCGGGATCGCTCAGCCGCGCTCGGGGCACGTGCGGGCGCGATCCGGGCTCGTCACGGACGGCTCCTGACCAGCGGCGACGTCGCCGACTACGGTAGCCAACCGTGGGCAGCCCAACGGACGCCGCCAGGCTGGTCGCGCTCCGCCTGCCGGCCACGCCCGAGGCGCTCGAGGTGATGCAGCGCTCGTGGGCGGGCGGGGACGCGCTGCTGCCGCTGCCCGCCGCTGCACCCGACGAGGTGGTGGCTGGGATCCTGGCGGCGCTCCGCCCCGCTGTCCTGCGTGGTGACGACGGCGACGTCTCGCTCCCCGATCCGGTCCCCGTGGCAGCGGACACCGCGCTGGTGGTGACGACGTCTGGGACGACCGGCCCGCCCAAGGGCGTGGAGCTGACCCACCAGGCGCTGACCGCGGCCGTGGGGGCCAGCCTCGACCGTCTGGAGTCGGCACCCGGCGACCGGTGGCTGTGCTGCCTCCCGCTGCATCACGTGGCCGGCATCCTGGTGCTGTTGCGCGCCTGGCAGGCGGGGACCGAGCCGATCGTCCACGCGGGCTTCGACCCCGCGGAGGTGGGCTCGGCAGACGCTGCCACCCACATCGCGCTGGTCCCCACCATGCTGCACCGCCTGCTCGATGCCCGGGTCGACGTCGGCCGTTTCCGCCGGGTGCTGGTCGGCGGGGCGAAGCCTGGGCGGCGGCTGCGGGAACGCGCCGGGGGGGCCGGCGCGCCGGTGACCGTCAGCTACGGCATGACCGAGACCTGCGGCGGGTGCGTCTACGACGGCGTGCCACTGGACGGTGTGGAGGTCCGCGTCGACGCCGACGGGTGCATCGCCATCCGCGGCCCGGTCGTGATGCGCCGCTACCGCGGCCGACCCGACCTCACCGCCGCGGTGCTCGACGCTGACGGCTGGCTGCGCACCGCCGACCTCGGCCGCTGGACCGACGACGGCCGCCTGGAGGTCCTCGGCCGCGGTGACGACGTGATCGTGACCGGTGGCGAGAAGGTCGCCGCCGGGCAGCTCGCCGCACTGCTGTGCGCCCATCCGCGCGTCGCGGACGCAGCTGTGGTCGGCCGCGCCGACCTCGAGTGGGGTGAGCGGGTGGTGGCCTACTGCGTGGCGGCCGACCCGCTCGACCCACCGACGCTGGAGGAGCTGCGCGACTTCGTTGCCGCCCAGGCCCCGCGCCACGCCCCCCCGCGCGAGCTGCGGCTGGTCGACGACCTGCCGTAGTCGGCGGCTACCACACCACCCACCCGCCGGTGTCGGGCCGGTCGGGGACGCCGCACTCGGGACACTGGGTGGCCAGGAACCGGGCCCACGACTCGACCTGCTCGGGGCCGGGCAGGTCGTGGCCGTCCTCGTCGGTCGTGACCTCCCAGACCTCGCCGAACCGGTCGGCGACCACGACCGCGGCCACATCCGGGTCCAGGCCCAAGCGTCGGCGCAGCGCCCCGTCCTCGTCCTCCACGACGGCAAGATCCTCGGGCGCGGCCGGGGCCCGTCGCGCCGACAGCACCCGCAGCACCGCGTTCCAGTCGCCGAGGTCGTCGATCCCGCTGGCCAGGGCCGCGACGTACTCGTCGCACGCGTCGCAGTCGGGGTGCGTGAACACGACCACCGCCGCGTCGCGCACCGAGCCGCGCAGATCGACCGCGCTGCCGTCGTCGACCCGCGCCAGGGTGACGTCCGGGAGCCGGTCACCGACCGTCACGCTGGTCTGAGATGCGGTCATGTCAACCTCCCACGGGGTCGGTGGCGGCACGTGCGGTGACGGCCTTGACCAGTCCGTACACGATCAGCGCCCCGGCGATCCCGATCCACGGCGGGTTGCTGGTCGCTGCACCCGCGTAGCTGTGCAACCCGGTGATCCACAGGTTCACCGCGTAGTAGGTGAACATCAGCAGCAGGAACGCGACCACGCCGATCCCCGCAGCACCCCGGCCGCGCAACCCCCGGGTCGCCCGCGAGTGCAGGTACCCGGCGTAGGCGATCCACGCGAGGAACGCGCCGGTCTCCTTGGGGTCCCATCCCCAGTACCGTCCCCAGCTCTGCTCGGCCCACACCGCCCCGGCGATCACGCCGAACGTCAGGATCGGGAAGGCGAACGCGGTGGTGCGGTAGGCCAGGGAGTCCAGCGTCGCGGCTGACGGCAGGGCGGGCAGGGTCCACCACGCCGCCACCACGCCGAGCGCGATCAGCGCCGGGGCGACCGCGGTGGCGACCGGGTTGTTGAAGAGCAGCGCGTAGGCGACCGTCAGCGCGGTCGCGCCGATCACGATCGGGACGGGGTTGACCGCGTCGCGCAGCGCCCGCCCGTACAGGTGGCGGTCCGCCAGGCCGGCGTCGTCCTCGTAGCCCTCGGGGCGGTCTTCGGGCGCCGCGGGATCGTGCTCGTCGAGCGCCCCCGGGGCGTAAGCCGCCCCGACGGTCGAGCCGCGGTGGGACGCGTCCAGGGTCGACGCGACGCGTCGCTCGGCGAGGTCGCGGATCAGGTACAGCCCGGTGAACACGAACGCGACGATGAAGATCGTCGAGGCGATCATCATCGAGAACGTGTGGATCTTCAGCCAGTGGGTCTGCAGCGCCGGCATCAGGGGCTCGGCCGGTGCGTACAGCACCAGCGCGCTGCCCATCATCACCAGCGCCCCCATCAGCAGGAAGCCGTTGAGCTCGGGACGGCGCAGCCGCCCGTGCACGACCACCAGCGCGATCAGCACGACCCCGAAGCCCATCGCCGAGGAGTACTCGTACATGTTGCCCAGCGGCACGCGCCCGCCCGCGGCGATCGAGCGGGTCACGATCGAGGCGAGGTGGGTGCCGAGTCCGGCCACGGTGAACGCCACGCCCAGCCGTCCCACGGCGACACCCGCCCGCGGCCGCTCGTCACGGGCGCGGTCGACCTGCGTGAACGCCAGCCGGTAGAACGAGGCCACCATCGCCGCGGCGTAGAGCAGGAACGTCCACGGGAAGAACAGCGTCCGGGACAGCTCGGCGAGTTGGGTCTCGGTCATGGGCTGACGACCTCCCGGGAGGCATCGGGGTCGGGGTCGCGGCCGGATCGCCCGGCACGGTCGGGCTCCAGGCGCCGACGCAGCGCGGCGACGATGGTGGGGAACTCCTCCTCGAAGGCCTGCGGTCGTTGCAGGGCGTGGCCCGCGACGATGATGCGTGTGCTCCCGTCGATCTCGGCGGCCTCGACCCAGACTCGGCGCCGGTAAGCGTACAGCGCCGGGATGAGCCCAACGAGGAGCAACGCGGCGGCGGCCAGCAGCAGCGGGTCGGTCGGGCGGCGGCTCACCTGGAACCCGACCCACCGCCTGAGGTCGGCGAACGCCACGGTCGCCCCGGTGGGCAGCTCCGCCTGGAACCCCGGCCGCAGGCCCCCGTGGGAGAGCTCACGCATCGCGGTGGTGTCGAGATCGTTGACGCCCTGGACCCGGTCGAAGCGCAGGTCACCGGCCCACACGGTGTACAGCAGCAGCGGGGCGCGCGCGCCGGGCCAGCCGGTGGGGACCGGGCGGCCGTCGGGGCCCTCGGGGGCGTCGGGGAACAGGTGCAGCTCCAGACCGATCTGCGGTTGGACGCCCGGGGCCTTCACCGCGCCCCGCCACACCCCGCCCCCGACCGCGGTCATGTGGATCCAACCGTCGTGGGCGACGTCATCGCCGTCGCGGACGATCACCCGGGCGGCGTACCCCCAGTCGAGCATGTGGACCTTCATCCCGTCGACGACCAGGGGATCGTTGATGACGGTGGTGCGCTGCTGGGTCCGCCCGTCGGCGTGACGGATCCTGACGTCGGAGCGGAACAGCACCGGCTGCGCAGCCCCGGTCCAATCGACGTCGAAGCGGTCCAGGTCCAGCTGGAAGCCGGCGTGGTCGTCCGCGCCCCACCACCGGCCGGCGTCCTTGACCCAGTACGCGACCGAGGTGTCGGTGAAGCCGGGTTCACCCTCCACGATGCCCACCTGACCGGTGAACGTCGTCAGCTTGCCGACCACCACCCCGATCAGCAGGAGGTAGAAGGCGGTGTGGAACACCAGCGACCCGCCTTCGCGCGACAGGTGACCGCGTTCGGCGGCGACCTGCGGCCGCGCGGGGGTGGCGAGGTCGGCCCCTGGCGCCCCGACCGCCGCATGCTCCACGCCCGCGTGGGCACCAGCGCGGCTGTCGGCGAGGTCGGCGGGAGCGGGGGCCACCCCCACCCGCGCGTCCGACCGTGTCGGGACAACGGCGTCCGGCGGGGCGTCGTCGGCGCGGAGGCGGAACCGTCGCCGGGTCAGGACGTCGCGGACCGCGGCCAGGGCCTCGGCAGCAGGCTGGTCGGTGTCGATCGTGGCGACGTGGGGCTGGCGGGCCAGGTTGCGTGAGCGGGGTGGGCGGCCGCGACGCACCAACCGCCAGTACGCCCGATAGCGGGGGATGAGGCAACTGGTGAGGCTGGTGAACAGCAGCGCGAGCAGCACCAGGAACCACGGCGCGCCGAAGACGTCGTAGGCCCCCACGGCGTCGAGGAGGCGGGCGGGGAGCTGCCCCGGGCCGGCCGTCCCGTCCAGCCACTGCGCGACGGTGTCGGCGACGTTCGGGCGTTGCGGGACGACGGTGGCCAGGAGCGTCGCCGCCCCGAGAGCGGCCAGCAGGTGCAGCGCGGTGCGCATGCGCCGCAGCCACCGCCACAGTGAGACGACGGTCTCCACCGGGCCGGGGATCAACGGACCGCGTGCACGGGCCGGGGCCGGTTCGGTCATCAGATCGGCGGCTGGAAGCCGGTGACCAGGGGACGCAGCCACACGATGAAGGCGCGCCACAGCCCGGTCACCATGGCGACACCGACCGCGACGAGCACTCCGCCGCCGACGGCCTGCAGCACGCGGGCGCGGCGACGCAGAAACGCCAGCCCGCCCGACAGCCGCCGGAACAGCAGGCCGAACACGATGAACGGCAGGCCGAGGCCCAGCGCGTAGACGAACGCGAGCGTCCCCCCGCGCAGCGTCCCACCGCCCGCCGCCAGGGTCATGATGGCCGCCAGCGCCGGACCCAGGCACGGGGTCCACCCGACCCCGAACACGAACCCGAGCACCGGTGCGGCCAACAGACCGTGGCCGGGGGCGCGGCCGGCCAGGCGCACCTCGCGGGTCAGCCGCCCGGTCGCCATCAGCACGCCGAACACCACGACCAGCGCCCCCATCACGACCTGCGCGACCGGGTTGGACTCCAGGAAGAAGAACGTCCCGACCGCGACGCCGATCATCGTCAGCGGCACCGCGAAGCCGAGGACGAACAACGCCCCGCCCAGCAGGACCCGCCCGCGGGCGCCGACCCCGCCGGAGGCGAGCTCCTCGCCCGACAGGCCGGTGATGTACGACAGGTAGCCGGGCACCAGCGGGACCACGCAGGGGCTGGCGAACGACACGACCCCGGCGGCGAAGGCGATCGCCGCCGCGACGACGACGTTGGCGTCGGTGATCAGGGTGTGGACGAAGTCGGTCATGGTCGGCGCAGACCTTACGGGGCGGCGTGTTCGCCGACGACGTGGCGGACGACGGCGGCGAGCTCTCCTGCGGTGGTCGTCCCGAACAACCGGGCGGCGACCCGACCGTCACGGTCGATCACGATGGTGGTGGGGATGGCTTGGGGGCCGACCCCCTCGAACTGGGCCGTGAACGACGTCGACGGGTCGAACAGCGACGGGTAGGGGATGGCGAACTCGCGGATGTAGGCCTGTGCGTTGCTCTCGGAGTCCTGCAGGTTCACCCCCAGGAAGGCGACGTCGTCGCCGGCCAGCTGGCGGTGCGCCTCGTTGAGGTCGGGCTGTTCCGCCCGGCACGGCCCACACCACGACGCCCAGAAGTTCAGCACCACGGTGCGCCCCCGCAGGTCGCTGAGCGAGGCGTCACCCCCGCCGACGAGCCCGACGGTCGTGTCCGGCGCGGCCCGTCGATGCGACCCGTCGATCACGTCGACGCAGCCACGCCCCGACGGCACGTCGACGCACGTCGCGGGCGGGGCGCCCCCACACCCCGCGGCGACCACGGCGGCGACGGTCGCCGCGGTCAGCAGTGCGCGTCGTCCCATCAGGTTGCTCTCGCCGTGCGACCGAGGGTGACGGGCGATGGCTCGCCGACGGGGACAACGCCTGCGACGCGGGCGTGTTCCCATCCCCGCTCGCGCGAACGGTCGGTCTCGGTGGTCGGACGCCGGGTCAGGCGGGGACGGGCTCGCGCTCGGCGGTGCGGTCCTTCTCGCGGTCCTTCTCGCGCTGCTCCACCCGGTCGAGCCCGAACAGGCAGGCGCCGAACAGCACCGCGGCGATCGCAGTCCAAACCGCCGACGGGAACCAGATCGCCCCGGGGTCCTTGAAGGCGTAGAAGTTCGCCTCTTCGACGACGAACTCCTGGGGATCGGATGCACCCCCCGGCTGGACGTAGCTGGCGACGATCTGGAGCTTGGCACCAGCCACCCGCAGGCCGCGGTCACGGGTGACGAGGATCTCGGGCTCATCAGGATCGTCCTCGCGCGGCTTGACCCGAGCGCTCAGGAACGGCGACGCCGGCTCGAGGCCCTCGACCTGCGACGGGTCGGGGATCTTGTCGTTGATCGCCCGCCGACGTTGCTGGCCCAGCAACGGGGCGCCGGACTCGCTGGTCGGGAAGTACACCGACAGCATCCGGTCTGCGGCGGGGGACAGGTCACCGGTGAGCTGGTCGTAGCGGGGATTGTCATCGAGCTCCTCGTCGGAGGCGTCGGGCATGCCGACGAACTCGGCTGGGGTCTGGAAGGCGTCCAGGTCGTTGGTGACCTGGAAGTACTCCGCCCGCTCGGATCCCGGTTCCATCGGGAACCACTTGCCCTGGTAGTGATCGACGGACTGCCCGGGGAAGTACGTCAGGCCGGTCGCGATCGGCGTCCCCGGCGCACCGAACCACCAGAACAGCCCGATGGCCGTCGCGAACGCGAAGAACGCCGTGCCGTAGATCAGGGCACCCTTCTTCCAGCCGTAGTTGGACCACAGCAGCACGAACACGCTGCCCGAGAAGAAGATGAACCCGATGATCGGGACGATCGTCGAGGCGATGTGGGTGCCCGGGATCCCCTCCTCGGTGGCCAGCAGCAGCGGCAGGTCGAGCAGTTCAGGCATGGGTTCCTCCGGGTCTCAGGACGCCCGCTGTTGGATGCTCTGGAGGTAGTCCACCAGCCGCGTGATCGCATCCTCGGTGAGCACCCCTTGCCATGCCGGCATCGGGGGCAGGCCGCCCGGCACCCGCCGCCCCTCCTCGATCGTGTGTCGGACCGCCTCGCGCGCGGCACGGTCGTTCTCCGGCGTCCCGTCGGCGCCGTACCGGGCGAACTCGTGGATCAGCTCGGGAGCGGGCGCGGGACCGTCGGCGCGCTGTCCCGACCCGCCCGGGCCGTGGCAGCGGACGCAGTTGGCGTCGAAGATCTCGGCCCCGCCCGCCCCGCGGAACGCTTGCGGCTCTTCGACCTTGTCGACCTGGATGGACAGCAGGTAGGCCACGATCGATTCGATCTGCTGGTCGTTCATGGCCCCCCCGTACGCCGCGCTCCACGCGGGCATCGGCGTGCCGGCCCGACCGCGCCGGATCGTCTCGAGCATGAACTCCTCGACGTCCTCGACGTTGGGGTTGTCCTCGTACCGGGCGACGAAGTTGTTGAGGGCCGGTGCCGGCCACGACGCCTCCAGTCCCGACCCGGGCGGCGGCTGGGCGCTGCCGCCGCTGGCGTTTCCGCCGTGGCACTGGGCGCACGCCTCGGCGAACTCGAGCCGACCGTGCTCGAGGTCACGCTCGTAGAACACGTCCTTCCACTCGTTGATGCGGGTCGGCTCCAGCACCCAGTACACCGGGAGGAAGAACGCCATGAACAGCGTCAGCGCGACCCCCCACGACATCGCCCGCTCCAGGCCGGTGCTCTCCAGTTCGTCGTCGGAGTGGTAGGGGCGCATCGACAGCGGGATGTCGCCGGCGCGTCGGGGTCCGCGGCGCCGGCCAGGTCCGACCACGAAGTACGCCGCCGCGAAGCCCGCCAGCGCCACGAGCAGCACGATGACGGCGATGTCCCTTGCTTCCATGGTGCCTCGCGGGTCGGTCGGACGTCGGTCTTCAGATGTCGATGCAGTGCGGCCCCTCGGGCTCCTGCTGCAGGACGTTGGCGGTCCGGGCAGGGCCGGTCAGGACGATCCCGGTGCTGGCGACGAAGTTGCCGTCGTCGTCGATCTCGCTGGGGAACCGATCCAGGCCCCGCGGTGCCGGGCCACCGGTCCACTCGCCCAACCGGTTGTACTTCGACCCGTGGCAGGGGCACTCGAACCACTGCGACGACTGGCACCACGGCACCCGGCAGCCCAGGTGCACGCACTTCTGGTACAGCGCCATCAGCCCCACGCCGTCGTCGGTGACGACGTGGTCCTCGCCGTAGGCTTCCTCGGCGCCGGGAATGTTGGGGTCCCAGGTCACCACGTACAGGCGACCTGCGGGGTACTCGAACGGCGCGCTCTCCGACTCGATGTCGCTGAGCAGCTCATCGACCGACCCGACCGGGATCTGCGCCCCGAAGCCCTCGCCGAGGTTGGGCCACAGGAACCCCAGCGACGCGGCGCCGAACGCGCCCAGCCCACCGGCGGTCCCGGCGACCAAAGCGGTCCGCAGGAAGTCGCGGCGCTTGATCGTGGGCAGGTTCCAGCCCTTGGTCTTAGCCATGTCGGCGCATCACTCCTGTCGTGGCCGCTACATCTCGAAGTACAGGCCGTCGAGCCAAGGCCAGATGAAGTTGAACCCGGGGCCGCGGAAGAACGAACCGAACACCACCAACCACGTCCACATCACCATGAAGAAGGTGAAGGCCATGGCCGCGAACTTGCGGTACTCGGGGTGCATCGACGGGTTGCGGTCCAGGTAGGGGGTGGCACCGAGGACGATCAAGCCGACGCCCGGGATCGTCACGCCGGCGACCATCGGGTGGAAGTAGCGCAGCAGCTCCTGCAACCCCAGGAAGTACCACGGCGCCTTCGACGGGTTGGGCGTGAGATTGGGGTTGGCCAGCGCGCGGAAGGTCGGATCGAGGAAGTAGCTCACCACGAGCAGTAGTGCGGAGACCGCCAGCAGCGAGACGAACTCGACCGCGAACAGGTGCGGCCAGGTGTACACCTTGTCCGCCTGCTTGCTCTGCACCTGCTGGATGCCCTCGGGGGGGATCATCGCCAGCAGGCGGTGGGTGTGGTCCTCGCGCGTCTGGAGGTTCGGCCCGCCCCCGTCCGGTCCGAGCGCGGCCGCGACCCGTGCGGCCCGCTGCGCGGGCGTGAGCCGCCCCGCGGGCACCTCCTCGGTGGCGGTGGCCGCCTTGGTCGCCGGGACGCCCTCTTCCCCGTCGCCGACGGCGGCTTCCGCGGGTTCCTTCCGCGCCGCGCCCTCGTCGGCCGCGCCGGCCTCTTCACGGCCCTGGGCCTTGGCCTTGCGAACGGCCGCCGCCTTGGCCTTGGCGCGGGCGATCCGCTCGCTCTTGCCCTCGGCGATCAGCCGGTCGTAGGTCTCCTGGTCGATCTCGACCTGCTCGGACATCAAGCCTCCTTGGGCAGTGGGGCGGGAACCCAGGCCATCACAGCGGCCCCGAGATGCCGCCGTCCTTGCGGATCCGCCAGAAGTGCACGGCCAGGAACAGGACCAGGATGAACGGCAGGAACAACACGTGGAGCACGTACCACCGCAGCAGCGTGTTGGGCCCGATCTCCACGCCACCGAGGAGGACGAACTGCACCTGGCGGCCGAACACCGGCGTGTAGCCCATCATCGAGGTGCCGACCTGTACCGCCCAGATCGCGAGCTGGTCCCACGGCAGCAGGTACCCGGTGAACGACAGCAGCAGCGTCAGCTGCAGGAGCATGATCCCCACGACCCAGTTGAACTCCCGGGGAGGCTTGTACGCCCCGTGATAGAAGACCCTGGCCATGTGCAGGAACACCGTGAACACCATCAGGTGGGCGGCCCACCGGTGGAGGTTGCGCACCAACTGCCCGAATGTGACGTTGGCGATGATGTCCCGCATGTCCAGGTACGCCAGTTCCTGCCCGGGCCCGGCGGTCGGCCGGTAGAAGAACATCAGGAAGATGCCGGTGATCGTCAGTCCGACGAACAGGAAGAACGACAGCCCCCCGAGGCAGTACGTGTAGGTCAGCTTCAGGCCGTGACGCTTCACCTTGACCGGGTGCAGGTGGTACAGCACGTTGTTCATGGCCGCGAGCGCACGGTCACGGGACGTGTCGCGGTAGCCCCGCCGGTAGATCGACCCCGGGCGGAACATCGACTTCCACACGACGTTGTCCTGGATCCGGCCCTTGACGTCGTTCAGATCCTTGGGCCGGCGCTCCTTGAGCCGCTCCCGCAGCTCACCGATCTTCGACACGCTGGCGATCTCCTCGCGTCGGTCCCCGGTCACCACGCCGACCGATGGGTGACCCGCGTCGGCGCGTCACCTGAGCACGGCGGTGGTGGCCCATGCTGCTAGTAGCCCTCGACTCGCCCGAGCCACAGAGCGTCGGACGGGCACCGCTCCACGCAGATCGCGCAGCGGGTGCACTCGGCGTCGTCGATGATGAACACCGCACCGGACGTCTCCGCTAGCGACTTGATCTCCGGGTTGGTGGCATCCCGGATCACCGCGGGGTCCATCATGTAGATGCACTCCCACGGGCACACGTCCTCGCAGGCGCGGCACAGGATGCACAGCTCGGCGGTCAGCCCGATGTGGCGCTTGGGCTTGACCCGCTCCTGCAGCCACTGCGCGTCGACCGTGTCGACCGTGTAGTCGTCGAACATCAAGGGATGCTCACCCCGGTCGGTCTTACCCACGCTGGCCCTCCTCCGTCGCGGCGGCACGCCTCCCGGACGGGAGGCTCCTGCTGCGGTGGTACCGCATCGTCGACGTCCCGGCCACTAGCGGTAGCCGCCGGACTCGCGTCGTTCCTCGCCTGGAGCGAGCGGCTTGGGCAGGCGCCGCTGGACGGTGACGGCGGCCCAGAACAACGCACCGATCGCGACGAGGTGCCAGCCGACCACGACCAGGTCGCGGAGCACCTGGTACAGGTCGGTGGCGACGTCGAGGTAGTTCCCGCCGCCGACGGGGATCCGCAACGACGTGGGGATGATCCGGTCCTCGAGGATCTCCTTGTTGGAGTCGACGAAGTAGATCCACGCAGACGGCACGATGCCGAAGACCCACACCAGCACGCCCATCCCGGCGACCGCCCCCATCGAGGCCGAGACCCACTCGCGCTTCTGGTAGGTGAAGTGGGCGACCGCCAGCGGGAGGCCGATGATGAACACGCCCCAGATCGCCACGATGACGAAGCCCCACCAGCCGTTGCCGACGTTGCTGGGGTCGCCGAACTGGTAGAGCGCGCGGAAGGCCTCGGGCAGCGCCCGGAAGAACTCGACGAACCAGCTCAGGCTCAACCCGTCCTCGTCGTCGCCCGCGGGCCAGGGAGCCTACAACGGCCCACAACGGCCAACAAACGACCCCTGCGCGCGCGCGTGCGCGCGACAACAGCGCGGTCATCCGCCGGAATGACCCAGGTGCTGCGCGATCAGCGCCCGGAGTTGGTCGGCCGTGACCGGCCCGGCGTGACGGTGGACGATCCTGCCGTCGCGGTCGACCAGCACCGTGGTGGGCATGCCGCGGGCTGCCACGGCCCGGTAGAAGCTGCCGTCGGCGTCGACGACCTGTTCGTAGGTCACCCCGGTCTGGCGGGCCAGCGTACGCGCCTTATCCAGATCGTCCTCCTTGTCGACGCCGACGAAGCGCACCTCGTCGCCGAGCTCACGGTGGACGGCCTCCAGATCCGGCATCTCCTCGACGCAGAACGCGCACCAGGTGGCCCAGAAGTTGATCAGGGCCGGCGCTCCGCGAAGCTCGGCGGTGTGCAGCTCGCCCGGCCGGTCCAGGCGCGGCAGGGTGGCGTCGGGGAGGCGCTGGCCGGGCTCCAGCGTGCCCAGCACCGGCACCGACGCGACGTCCGACACCTGCGTCTGCGGGCCGTCCCCGCAACCGGTGATGGCCACTGCGACCGCCAGGACGGACAGGATCAACGAGCGCACACCACGCCAACGCGGTGCCGCCCCCGACGGTTCCGGCCTCATCGCCCCGCCAGGTCCTCGGCGGCGTCCCTGGCCGCGTCCACCACGGCCCGGAGGGGCTCCCCGTCGTGCGCCAGCGACGGGAACAGGATCTCGTACCCCGACGGGGGGAGGTACACGCCGCGACGCAGCATCGCGTGGAAGAACCGTGCGTAGGCCGCGTGGTCGGCCTCACGGGCGGTGGCGTGGTCGACGACCTTGGTCGGACCGAACGTCACGCCCGCCAGCGCCCCGACCTGCCCAACGTTCGCCACGACGCCGGCCGCGTCGAACGCGCGCGCGAGTCCGCCGACCAGTGCCGTGGTCACCGCGCTGAGCCGGGTGAACGCGGCGTCGTCGAGGAGGCGCAGCTGCGCCAGGCCCGCCGCGACCGCAACCGGGTTCCCCGACAGCGTCCCCGCCTGGTACACGCGGCCTGCCGGGGCCAGCTCACCCATCACGTCGGCCCGACCGCCGAAGGCCGCCAGCGGCAGACCGCCCCCGATCGCTTTGCCCAGGACGGTCAGGTCCGGGACGACGCCCGCCCACCGCTGCGCCCCGCCCCGCCCGAGCCGGAACCCGGTGATCACCTCGTCGAAGATCAGGAGCGCACCGGCCTGGTCGGCGCGGTCGCGCAGCGCCGCCAGGAAGCCGTCCACCGGGGGGACCAGCCCCATGTTGGCGGGGATCGGTTCGCAGATGATCGCGGCGACGTCGTCACCGGCCTCCTCCAGCGCCCGGTCGAGGCCGTCCAGGTCGTTCCACGCAGCGACGACCGTGTCGCCGGCCGCACCGGGCGTGACACCGGGAGACCCGGGGACACCGAGAGTGGCGACACCCGACCCCGCCTGGACCAGGACCGCGTCGCTGTGGCCGTGGTAGTGGCCCGCGAACTTGATCACCACGCTGCGGCCGGTCACACCGCGTGCCAGCCGGACCGCGCTCATGACCGCCTCGGTCCCCGACGAGACCAGCCGGACCTGCTCCAGGGACGGCACGGCCGCGACCAGCTCCTCGGCGATCTCGACCTCCCCGCGGGTCGGGGCTCCGAACGTCGAGCCGCGTCGCAGCGCCGCCGCAGCCGCGGCGACCACCTCCGGGTGGGCGTGCCCCAACGGCAGCGGCCCCCACGACTGCACCAGGTCGACGTAGCGGGCGCCGTCCTCGTCCCACACGTACGGGCCCTCACCACGGGTGAGGAACGGCGGCGTCCCCCCGACGGACCCGAAGGCGCGCACGGGCGAGTTCACGCCGCCGGGGATGACCCGCAGCGCGCGGGCGAACAGCTGCTCGGAGCGCTCCATCGCCGGCGAGGCTAACCGGCGCGTCGGTGTCGGCACTGCGAGGCGGGCGCTACCGCCGGCGACGCGGCGTCACCTACCCTGCCGCCATCGCGACGGGGGAGGCCTGTCGGTGGTGGGGACCGCACGGGCGCTGTCGGCCGCGGTCGGTGCCGCCGTGGTCGGTGCCGCCGGTGCGGCCGGTTGGCGGTTCGCGGATCGCGTCCTGCAACCGCAACGGGCCCGCCGACCGGAGGACGACGCCGATCCGGAGGCGGCCGTGCGGGTGGTCGCGATCGGCGACGACACCGTCACGCTCACCGGGCCGGCCGCGGGACGGCCCGGCCGGTGGGGGCTGTCGCTGGCACGCGGGTACGGGCAGGTCGGCCCCGGCGCGCCCGGCGACACCGACGGCGAGGTGGTCCGCCCGTTCCGGCGGCTGACCGGCGATCCCCGCCCCGGCGATGGCGTCCTGGACGCGCACGCCTGGCCGGCCGAGCCACGGGTCCTGCACCTGCCCTGGGAGGACGTGACCTACCACTCCCCCGCCGGGCTGTTCCCGGCATGGCGGATCGACCCGGCGCCGTCGGCGGTGGCGACCGGTACCTGGGCGGTGGTGGTCCACGGGCGCGGCGGGCGTCGCACGGAGGGACTGCGCTACGTCCCGACGCTGGCTGCGCGGGGGTTGACCAGCCTCGTGATCAGCTACCGCAACGACGCTGATGCGCCGCGCAGCGCCGATGGTCTGTCGCACCTGGGCGACACCGAGTGGCAGGACGTCGAGGGAGCCGTGGTCCACGCCCTGGCGCACGGAGCGCGTGATCTGCTGCTGGTCGGGTTCAGCATGGGCGGCACAGCGGTGCTGTCGTTCCTGCGGCGGTCGGCGCATGCGCAGGCGGTCAGCGGCGTCGTGCTCGAGGCGCCGGTGCTGCACTGGCCAGCGGTGCTGTGGCGCAGCGCGCAGCGTGCCGGCGTGCCGCGCCCGCTGCTGCCGGTCGTGGTACCCGCGACGATCGCGACCTTGAGGGTGCGGGCCGGGATCGACTGGAGCGACCTGGACCACGCCGGCCACGCTGGCGACCTGCGTCATCCCCTGCTGCTGGTGCACGGCGCCGCGGACGACCACGTCCCGGTGGGGGCGAGCGACGCCCTCGCGCGGCGACGCCCCGACCTGGTGCGCTACGTCCGCGTCCCCCACGCCGGCCACGTGCAGTGCTGGAACGTCGACACGGGAGGGGTGGAGGCCGAGCTCGCGGGGTTCGTCTCCGAGTTGTCCACCGGCCGACGTCGACGTGCCCGCCGCTGGCGGGTCAGAACGTGAGGACCCGGTCGTGGTCGGCGACCAGGCGCGCCACGTCCGGTGGGGACACCCAGGTGCCGTTGATCGCGGCGAGGTCGTCGTCGGTCACCGCACGGGCGACGCCGCACGCCTTTCAGACGTAGACGGGAACGTCGTGCTCGACGAGCTTGGCGAACAGGTCGCGCAGCGCCGGGACCGCGACACCCTGTAGCTCCTCGCGCGTCCCCGGCCGCGCGAGGTCGGTGGCGTCACCCGCGAGGACCACGGAGACCTGCTGGCCCTCCTCCAGCGATCCGTTGGCGGCCAGATGCAGCGGCACGGACGCCCCGGTGGGGTCGCCCACGCCACGGTTGACGATGTACAGCACGTTCACAGCTCATCCCTCCTGCAGTGCCTGCGCCAGCTCACCGGCCGCGTAGGTCAGGACCAGGTCCGCGCCGGCGCGGCGGATCCCCACGACCGCCTCGTGCATGGCCCGCGCCCCGTCGATCCAGCCGCGGTCGGCCGCGGCCTTGATCATCGCGTACTCACCGGACACGTGGTAGGCGGCGACCGGCAGGTCGTAGCGCCCGCGGACGTCCGCGACGACATCGAGGTAGGGCAGCGCGGGCTTGACCATCACCACGTCGGCGCCTTCGGCGACGTCGAGCGCGACCTCACGGCGAGCCTCTCGACGGTTGGCGGGCGGCTCCTGGTACGCGGAGCGGTCGCCGAACGCCGGGGCGCTCTCGGCGGCGTCGCGGAAGGGTCCGTAGAACGCTGACGCGAACTTCGCGGCGTACGCCACGATGCCCACACGGGCGTGCCCGGCCGCGTCGAGCCCGTCGCGGATCGCCGCGACCTGCCCGTCCATCATCCCCGACGGGGCGACGAGATCGGCGCCGGCATCGGCCTGGGTCACCGCCTGGCGGACGTACCCGGCGACCGCCGCGTCGTTGTCGACCTGCCCGTCGGCGGTGAGCGGGCCGCAGTGGCCGTGGTCGGTGTACTGGCACAGGCAGGTGTCGGCCCACAGCACGACCTCGTCGCCGAGGTCGTCGCGCAACGCCCGCAGCGCTGCGTGGACGGGCCCGTTGCGATCCCAGCCGCCGGAGCCTTGCGCATCCTTGGCGGCGGGGACACCGAACAGGATGAAGCTGGAGACACCCAACGCGTGCAGCCGTTTCGCCTCGGCCCTGACGCTGTCGCGGGAGTGCTGCACGACCCCGGGCATCGTGTCGACCTCGACGGGCTGGTCGATGCCGTCCTTGACGAACACCGGGGCGACCAGATCCGCCGGGTGCAGACGGGTTTCGGTGAAGGCCCGGCGCAGGCCCCGGGTACGACGCATCCGGCGCAGGCGGACCGCGGGGAAGCCGGGGGAGGTCATCGCCCCGAGTCTAACGACCCCGGAGGTGTCCTGGACCGACGAGCCGTCAGCTCACCGCGATCGTGACGAACGGACGGTCGTGGCCGCACGGATCAGCGCCTCGACCAGCCCGTCGATGTCGTGGCGATCGGCCTCCTCGGCGACCTCGATGCCGAGCTCGTGGCAGGTGGTCGACGTCACCGGCCCGATCGTGACGACGCGGGCGCGCCATGGCACGTCGCCTGCGAGCCGGACGAAGTTCCGCACGGTGGATGACGACGTGAACGCCAGCAGGTCGATGTCCGCCGCGGCGAGCCGGTCGGCCACCCCAGGCGTCAGACGTTCCGGCGGGGCGGTGGTGTACGCGTCGACCGTGACGGGCTCGTAACCCCGGGCGCTCAGCACCCGCGGGAGGGTGTCCGACGCGATGTCGGCGCGGGGCAGCAGCACCCGTCCGGTTCCGGCGGCGAAGGCCTCACCGAGCGCTTCGGTGGTCGACGTGTCGGGCACGAGATCGGGTTCGATGCCCAGCTGCTCGCGGAGCGCGGCGGCGGTGCCGGGTCCGACCGCGGCCACACGCACACCGGTCAGGACCCCGCGGCCCAGCCGTGCCTCCTCGATGACGGCGGCGACCGCGGCAACGCCGTTGGGTGAGGTGAAGCACACGGCGACGAAGCGTTGGGCACCCACCTGACGCAGCGCATCCAGCAGCGCGGTGCGGTCGCCTGGCCGGATCACGATCGTCGGGGCCTCCACCGGCTCACCACCCAACCCCCGGATCCGGGCCGACAGCTCACCGGCCTGCGCGGGTGCGCGCGTCACCAGGACCGACACGCCAGCCAGCGGTCCATCGCCGGTCATGGTCCGCCCATCGGCACACGGCGCCGGGCGGCTGCCAGCCGCGTCAGGACCGCATCACCGCCCCGGTCGCGCAACATGTCGGCCACGGCGGCGGCGAGCTCGTCGGCGGCGTCGCGCGCGGCGCGGTGGCTGGCGCGCAGCAGCGTCGTTCCCGTCGGATCGGCGAGCATGCCCAGCAGCTCCAGTCCGTCGGCGGTGAGCTCGGCATGCGCCCCGATCGGGGCGGTGCAGCCCCCGTCGAGTGCGGCCAGCAGAGCACGCTCCGCTCGGACGGCGAGCCGGGCGTCGTGGTCGTCGACGAGCGCCAGCGCGGCACGCGTGTCGGGGTCGTCGTCGCGACACTCGATCGCCAGCGCTCCCTGCGCCGGAGCGTGCAGACACTCGCCGTGCTCGAGCGCCACCGCCTGGACGTCGAGTTGGACCGGCCCGAGGCGACGCACGCCCGCGACGGCGACCACGACGGCGTCGAGGTCGCCGTCCGCGACGCGCCGCAGGCGCGTGTCGAGGTTGCCGCGGAGTGGCTGGACGATGACGTCTCGGCGGGCGCGCTGCACCTGTGCCTGCCGACGAGCGCTGGACGTCCCGACCGTGGCGCCGCGGCGGAGCGTTGACAGCCGCACCCCGCCCCGTGTGACCAGCAGGTCACGGGGGTCCTCACGTCGGGGCACCGCCGCGACCACCAGGCCGTGTGCGGTGGCGGTCGGCAGGTCCTTGTAGGAGTGCACCGCGCAATCGGCGTGTGCGTCGAGGACGGCCCGGCGGACCCCGTCGACGAACAGCCCCTTGGCGTCGAACGCCTCCACCGCCCGGTCGGGGTGCTCGTCGCCGGTGGTGGACAGGGCCACCAGCTCGGCGGGTCGGCCGGTGGCGGCGGCCAGCGCATCGGCGACCTGCTGCGCCTGGGCGCGGGCGAGGGCGCTGCGACGCGTCGCGATGCGCCACATCGGCGCGCTACTCGTCGAGGTCGAACAGCTCGCGCAACGCGATCGCGTAGTGCTCGGCACCGCCGCGATCAGCGAGCGCCTTCAAGCGGACGGTGGGATCGTGCAGCAACGTGTTGACGATGCCGTGGGTGAGCGCCTCCACGGCCTCACGCTGGCGCTCGTCGAGACCCGCGAGCCGGCTGGACAGCCGTCCGAGCTCGCCGTTGCGCACCTGCTCCGCCCGCTGGCGTAGCGCCCGGATGGTCGGTTCGATCCGCACAGCCTGGAGCCAGGCGCGGAAGCGGGCGGCCTCGTCGGAGACGATCGCGCTCGCTTCCAGGACGACGTCGCCGGTGACCGACCGGTCGGCCACCTCGCGGATCGTCTCCAGGTCGATCAGCGTCACCCCGGCCAGGTCACCGCAGAGCGGGTCGACGTTGCGTGGCATGGCCAGGTCGACGACGACCAGCGGGCGGTCACGGCCCTCGACCGCCGCGCCGACGAGGTCCGCGTCGAGCAGGTGCGCGGACGCACCGGTGCAGCACACGACGACGTCGGCCGCGGCGACCGCCTGGCGCAGGCCGCCATCGCCGACGACCTCGCCGCCGACGCGACGGGCGAGTCGGTCGGCGCGCTCGGCGGTGCGGTTGCGCACGAGGATGCAGCCCGCCCGGTCGCGGACGAGCCGTTCGGCGGTCAGCGACCCGATCGTCCCGGCACCGACCAGCAGGACCGTGCGGTCAGCGAGCGATCCTGCACAGTCGGCGGCCGCGTCGAGGCCGACGTCGACCAGCGACGACACGCCCTGGGTGATGTCGGTCTCGCCGCGGACCCGCCGCGACACGTACAGCGCCTGGTCGAACAAACGCTGCAGCACGCGTCGGGCCGCGCCCTCGTCCTTGGCGGCCTTGGCGGCCTCACGCACCTGGACGGCGATCTGCTGCTCGCCCACCACCAGTGAGTCCAGACCGGACGCGACCGCGAACAGGTGCTCGGCGGCCCGCTCGTCGTAGTGGCCGTAGTGGACGCCGTCGAGGTCGGTCATCGCCAGGTCGCCGCGGGCCGCGAGCCAGCTGAGCAGCTCCGCCAGGCCGTCGTGGAAGCGGCTGACGTGCGCGTACACCTCGACCCGGTTGCAGGTCGACAGCACGGTCGCTTCGACGACGTGCTCGAGGGCGGTCAGCGACCGCAGCGCCTTGGGGAGCTCGTCGGCTGGCACGGCGACACGCTCGAGCAGCCCGAAGTCGGTGCTGCGGTGGTTCATCCCGAGGACGAGGAGCGACACGGCATCCTTGACCGTCGCGGACGGGTCGCAGATCAGCCTACCGCGCCGCGGACGCGGGCTTGTCAGCCTGGCTGGCCGGCGCGGGGCGCGATGCAGAGGCCTGGCGGGCGCGCGGGTGTGCGGCGCTGCTGCTCGTGGTACGCGAGGATCTGCAGCTCGGTCGAGACGTCCACCTTCCGCACCCGCACCCCAGCGGGGACCTCGAGGCGGGTCGGGGCGAAGTTCAGGATCGAGGTGACGCCTGCGGCCGTGAGGCGGTCGGCGACCTCCTGGGCGTGCTCGCCGGGAACCGCGAGCACCGCGATGGCGACGCCCTGCCGGGCAACGATGAGCTCCAGGTCGTCGAGCGGTGCGACGCGGTGACCGGCGACCTCCCCGCCGACCTGTGCCGGGTCGGCATCGAACAGTGCGACGAACTCGAAGCCTCTTTCGGCGAACCCGCCGTAGCTGGCGAGCGCACGCCCGAGGTTGCCGACGCCCACGAGCACGACGGGCCAGTCCCGGTCGAGGCCGAGGACCTCTCCGATGTGGTCGAGGAGGTCACGGACCGGGTAGCCGACCCCGCGCGTGCCGTAGGTGCCCAGGAAGGACAGGTCCTTGCGGACCTGGGCGGACGTGACCCCGGCCGCCTGCGCCAACCCGTCGCTGGACACCGTCCGGGTGCCGGTGTCGGACAGCTCCAGGAGGATCGCCAGGTAGGTCGGCAGCCGGCTGACGGTCGCTTCGGGGACACGACGGTCGCCGTTCACGGTCGCTGCCGCCACCGGCTCGCCGCGAGCGCCGCCGCCCCCGCCGGTCCGCTGCCCTGGTGAGCGCTCACCGCGTCCGGTGTCACGCCCGTCGCCACTCGGCCCACCGGCCGCGGCGGGCGTGGCGGATGGCCTGGCGGACCACACCCGGCTCCAGGCGCCCCTCGGCCACCTCGCGGCCGTCGACCACCACGACGGGGACCCGGATGTCGTACCGGGCCTGCAGCTCAGGATCCTGGTCGATGTCGATCAGACGGACGATCGCGCCGCGGGCTTCCGCCGCGGCGCGATCCTCGGCCTCCTCGCACAACCGGCACCCCTCGCGGGTGTAGACCTCCACCGTGACGCGGCGGCGGCGCCTTCCCGATCCCAGCGTCAACGTCATCGCGTCGAACTCTCCACGGTCACGGCAGCTGCGCCTCGCCGGAGCGACTTCCGGTGACCGGCCGTGGCGGGGGGGCCGCCGCCGGCAGCGGGCGGGTGGTGCGGGCGAACCCCGCGTACATCACCGACACGCCGACCGCGAACGCCACGGCGTGACTCTCGGTGTCCCCCAGGAAAGCGAACGCGCCACCCGAGGCCGATACCAGCACCCCGAGCGCGATCAGCAGGTTCCCGACGACCAGGTGCGGGGTGCCCTGGCCACGTAGGCGCAGCGCGCTGGTGACGGACCCCACCACGACCAGGACCGCGCCGAGGGCGTTGCCGGCCACCGCGAAGCTGCGGACGCCGGCGGGGAACAGGTCGCTGCCCTCCGGGAGGCCGGTGGTGGGCACCGGACCGGCCAGAGCAGCCGCCAGGACGGCGAACCCGGCCACGGCGGTGAACGTCGCCACGATCGCGATCGATCCCGCGGGGGCGGCGTCGCGCCCGGCCGTCAGCAGCAGCAGGCCCCACAGCGCCGACACCACCACGCCCGTGGCGAACAACGTCGGCTCGGCGGCCACCACCAGTGGGACCACCATCACCACCGCGACGATCACGGCGGTGACCCCGAGGACCCGCAGGTTGACCCGGTCGCGGGCCGCGATCTGGACCGTGCCCACAGCCAGCCACGGCACGACGAGGACCCCACCGAACAGGTAGTAGACCCGGAACCATCCGCTGGACCATCCGGCTGCCTCGCCGTAGGCCAGGGCCGTGGCGGCCACGGCGAACATCGCGAGCGACAGCGCCCAGGTCAGCAACGCCGGGTTGGTCCGGCCTCGCGTGACGTAACGGCGCACCAGCGCCACGGCGAACAGCGCCGCGACCACCGCGGCGGCTGCGGACACCACAAAGCCCAGCTGCAGCGTCGCCTCCTTGCGGACCGGGGCGTGGAAAGGACCGTACCGCGTCGTGTGGCCGGCTCAGGGACGCTTCGAGGATCCGGGCCGCCGCCGAGCCAGGCGGCCGACCGTTCAGGCGTTGACGTGGCGCGACGCCGGCTCGCTGCGGAGCGCCGTGCGCCGGACCTTCCCGGTGGCGGTCTGCGGCAGCTGTGCCACGAACTCGACCGCCGCCGGGCACTTGAACCGGGCCAGGTGCTCCTGGGCCCATGCCACCACGTCGTCCTCGGTCAGCTCCGCCCCGGGTCGGCGCACCGCGTACGCCTTCACCGCCTCACCGGTGTACGGGTGGGCCACGCCGACCACCGCCGCGGCGAGGATGTCGGGGTGTCGGTGCAGGACGTCCTCGACCTCGCGCGGGTAGACGTTGAAGCCGGAGACGATGATCAGGTCCTTGAGGCGGTCGACGAGGCGCAGGTCACCGTCGGCGTCGAAGATGCCCACGTCGCCCGTGCGCAGCCACCCGTCGCCGGTGAGGGTCGCCGCCGTCTCGGCCGGGTCCTTCCAGTACCCGACGAAGACGTTGTCTCCGCGTACCCAGACCTCCCCGGGGTCGCCCGGCTCGACGTCGCGGCCGGCGTCGTCGACCAGGCGAAGCTCGACGCCGGGCAGCGGGGCGCCGACGCTCCCGGGTTTGGCGACCCCGCCCATGGCGGTGGTGGTCACCGCGGGTCCCGCCTCGGTCAACCCGTAGCCCTCCCAGATGGTGACCCCGACCTCGTCACGGAACCGCTCGAGCACGGGCGCGGGGAGCGGCGCCGCCCCCGAGACCGCCACCCGGACCGATGACCAGTCCGCCTCGCCCACCCGGGGAGTGTTCAGCCACGCGACGTACATGGGCGGGGCGCCGAGCACCACGGTGACGCCGTGACGGTCGATCAGGTCGAGGGTCGCAGAAGGGTCGAAGCGCTCGGTCAGCACGATCGTGGCCCCGATCCGCACTGCGCTGCCCAGCCCCACGTTGAGCGCGTAGATGTGGAACAGGGGGAGCACGGCCAGCACGACGTCGTCAGGCCGAACGGCGAGCGGGGTCGCCAGGACCTGGTCCTGGTTCGCCGCGAGGTTCCGCCGGGTCAGCATCGCACCCTTGGGCCGTCCCGTCGTCCCGCTGGTGTACACCAGCGCCGCGACGTCGTCGGGGCTGCGCTCGACCGGCGTGTACGGGTGCCCGGCGTTGACCAGGTCCCGCCACGTCGCGGTGCCCCGCGGCGCGCCGACGCTTCCTGCCACGACGACGTGGCGGAGGGCCGCGCCCGCGACGGCGCGGACGCGGTCGATCCCGCGCATCCCCGCCTCGCCGACGATCAGGGTGTGGGTGGCGCTGTCGGCCAGGATCGAGCCGACCTCCTCGCCGGTGAGCGCCGGGTTGAGGGGAACGACCGCCGCGCCGGCGCGGAGCGCACCGAGGAAGACCTCCACGAACGACGGCGTGTTGCCCAGCATGACCGCGACCCGGTCCGTGTGGCCGACCCCGAGCGACTGCAGGCCACCGGCGGCGTGGGTGACGAGACGGTCGAGTTCGCCGTAGGTCGTCGCCCGATCCTGCCAGCGCAGGGCCACCTGGTCCGGGCGCCGCTCCGCGGTCTCGCTCAGACGCGCCGCGAGATCGGGCCGGGGGTGGTGATCGCGCACGGCATGGAGGTCCCGGTCGGGGCGGGGCGAGCCTACCGACGACGGTGGTCACCCCGTCACGTTGGGTGTGGGTCCGCGGCCGTCCGCGCCGTCGGCCGGGCACGCCGCCGTTACGCTGGAGGCATGACCCCGACCATGCTGGCCTCGACGGGGCCGCTGTTCGCACGGCCTCTGGACTGGGCGATGGGGGTCATCCTCGAAGCCGGGTACGACGGCGTCGAGCTGATGGTCACCCAGGATCCCGCCACCCAGGAGCCCGACCGCGTGCTCGAGGTCGCGGCTCGGGAGGGCGCGCGGGTCCCGGTCGTCCACGGGCCGTTCCTGCTGCTGACCCGCCGCGTGTTCGGCGTCGACCCCACCGAGAAGGCCCGCCGCTCACTGGAGCTGGCCGCGGAGATCGACGCGGACCTGATGATCGTGCATCCGCCGTTGCGTTGGCAGACCGCCTTCCACGACTGGCTGGTGGAGGAGGCCGACGACGAGGCCGCCGAGCTCGGCACAGGGGTGGGCGTGGAGAACCTCTACCCCGTCCCGCTCCTCGGACGGCCGGTCCGCTTCCACCGCTACACCAAGCCAGAGCACTTGGAGGAGTTCCGTCACCTCGTCCTCGACACGAGCCACTTCGGGGTCACCGGCATCGACCTGGAGCGGGCATGGGAGCACCTGGGTCACGCGGCCGCGCACCTCCACGTGTCCGACAACCGCGGGCAGGGACGTGACAGCCACGCCCCGCTGGGACACGGCGTGCTCCCGATCGCGTCGTTCCTGACGGCCGCGCGCCGATCCGGGTACTCGGGACCGATCACGCTCGAGCTCGACTGCCGCCGCTACCTCGATGACCGTGCGGCGCTGGTCGGCTACCTGCAGCAGGAGCGCCAGAAATGCCTGGCTCTCCTGGACGGGGAGCCCCCCGAGGAGGTCCTGGGACGCCCCGACCGCCCGCCGCAGCCGGAGCACGAGGAAGGCGAGCCACCGACGGTCGCGGTCGTCCCACGCGACTGATGGGCCGGCGGCGCGCGACGCCACGGTTGGAGGTCGCCACCTGCTGTGCCGATACCACTCCTGGCTGCTTGAGTACGCCCCGGGGTGCCCGCCTGGGCGCCGGCAGGACTAGTCGCCGCGGGTACCCAAAACCGTCCGGTTGGAGGGCTTACAGGTTGCAGTCCGTGGCTTACTCTCCGTTGTCGTACGGTGTGCGGCCAGGGTACGGTGCCTGGCCGGAGCAGGAGAAGCGGTGCGGAACGGGACGGCGATCGCGCTGATCGCGCTGCTCGTGGTGATCGTCGCGGCGACCGTCGTTCAGCTGGTGATCAGCTCCTGACGCCGGTTCCGCGCCGGAAAACGTGGGGTGATGTGAAGCCGCTGGGAACGCTCGACCCGGAGGTGGTCGACCTCGTCAGCCGAGCCCAACAGGGCGACGGCGAGGCGTTCGCGCGACTGTACGACCGGTACGTCGACCAGATCTACGGGTTCCTGCTGCACAAGGTCCGCGATCGCCACCTCGCCGAGGATCTCACCTCCGACGTGTTCCTCCGCGCGCTGAAGGCCATCCCGCGCTTCCGTTGGCAGGGTGTGGACATCGGTGCGTGGCTCACCACGATCGCGCGGAACCGCGTCACCGATCACTTCAAATCGGCCCGGACGCGGCTGGTCCGTCCCGTCGACGAGGTCGGCGAGCGCCCCGGCAACAGGCCGGCAGACGACCCCGAGGCGGCGGCGATGGCCTCGGATCTGTCCACGCTGCTCGCCGCCGCCGTGGAGCTGTTGAAGGACGATCACCGCGAGGTGCTCTTCCTGCGCTTCACGCAGAACCTGTCGGTCTCGGAGACGGCACACGCGATGCAACGCTCCGACGGAGCGATCAAGGCCCTGCAGTACCGCGCGCTGCGGGCCCTGGCCGCGATCGTTCGCGAGGACCCTGCGTTCGTCGACGGAGTGCGTTGATCGTGCGTCACCACCACGGACCACACTCGTTGTCATGGAGGGCCTCGCACGAGGACCTCGATCCGACGCATCGCAACGGCGACCGGGAGGCTGCAGTGAGCGGCCACGAGCCAGCGGCCGTGGAGACGCTCGCCCACGCACTGGACCACGACGGCGGGGCGCCGCCCGACCTCGCCGAACTCCGCCGGCTCGCGACCGCGCTGCGTGACGTCCCCGTCGCGACACCCCGGCCGGAGTTCCGCCGCGCTCTGCGCTCGACGCTCGTCCGCGAGGCAGCCGCGCACGTCCCGGTCATCCGCACGCACGAACCGTTCGGCGCACGGCTGGGGCGGTGGCGCCGCTCCGTGGCCCTCGCGGTCGCCTCGGCGATGTCGGCGTTGACGATCGGGGGTGCGGGGCTCGCGGCGGCCGCCCAGCACGCCGGGCCCGACCAGGCGCTGTACCGGGTGAAGCTGTTCACCGAGTCCGTGCGGGTCGCGCTCGCAGACGGCCAGGTTCAGGCTGGTCAGCTGCACCTCACCTTCGCCGAGCGGCGCCTGGACGAGATCCGCGACGGCGCCCGCACGCTCGAGCCCGACACGCTCGTCGCCACCCTGGCGGCCATGGACGACGCCAGCCGCGCCGGTGCGGCGGCGCTTCTCGACGTCTACGACGGCAGCGGCGACAGCGCCGTGCTCCAGGCGGTCGTCGGCTTCACGGAGCGGCAGCGGACCAGGCTCACCGACGTGCTCGCGGAGCTCCCCGTCGAGGTGGTCCCGTTCGCGCGCGGCTCCCTGGAGGTGGTCCGGGGGATCGAGGTGGAGACCAGCGCGCTGGTGCTGAGCGGGTGCCTGCCGTGCACGGACGGTCCCGTCACGATGTTCGCGCCCGGCGAGGGCCCGCCCGTCCCCGCGGCCGGGTGCTGCACGCCGATGACGACCGGGACCGCTGGAGTCTCCGATGCCGGCGGCGCTGGGATCAAGGCCGTCGACGCGACGTCGTCGCCGAACACCACGGATCCCACGACGTCGGACCAGGGGCCGGACATGTCGGTGAGCGTCAGCGATCCGGCGCTGCCCGCGCAGGACCCGGCGCTGCCGTCCGACGACGACACGTCGCTCACGGACCAGCCGCCCGCGATCCCGGTCGCGCCGCCCTCCGTCCCGGTGGCGACCCCGAGCCCGCCGTTGGGCGTCCCGCAACTGCCGAGCGTCGATCACCTGCTGTTCGACTGAGTAGTGAGTCACGCGGGGCGGCGCCGCCGGGGCGGATGTGACGACCACGTTCGCGACGCCCGGGGCTGCGCCGGCTGCGCCGGGGATGTCCTCGCTGCCCGGCTGGCCGGGGTCGAGTGGCTCGGCAGCCAGACGTCACTCCACCGCCACGCACGGTGGCATGCGCTCACCGCACGCCGCGGGGTCTGCCGCGTGACCCTGCCCGCGATGCGTCGTTTCTCCGGCTGCGTTGGTCAGTGCAGGGACATGCCACAGGGGGCATGACTCCACCGACCGCCTGGCCGAGCTCCGGGAGGCCGGAGACACGCCACCGGGCGTCACACGAAGGAGCGATACGCATGCAGAAGGTCACGTGGCGCCGTGCCGCCACCACGATGGTCGCCGCAACCACGGCGATCGCACTCACTGCGCCCGGGGCTGGCGCGGCGGCCGTCGCACCGGGCGTCTTCTCCGGCTCCGCCGAAGCGCTGACGCTGGACCTGAGTATCACGGCCCCGTCGGCGCTGCTGGGCGCGCTCGGCGGTGGAGCCACCCTCGACACGCGGGTGTCGTCCACGATCTCACAGCTGAGCAACACCGTGGCGAACGCCACATCCACCCTGCTCAGGGGCACCCTGGGCAACGAGTCGATCAGTGACAGCAGCGGCAAGACCACCGACCGCAAGGTCCTCGCGGAGCAGAAGCTGGTGGGCGGAGTGGTGGACGTCGGCGTGGGGACGATGGAGTTCACCGCCGACGCCACCAACCAGGTGTCGAACGCCTACTCGGAGCTCGCCCACCTCAAGGTGTCGCTCGCGCCGCTGTTCGACGCCAGCTCGCCGGTCCCCGCCGAGGTCAAAGAAGACCTCCAGGGCGCCGTCCAGGACGCGACCGACACCGTCAACGGGCTGGTCGGCGACCTCAACACGCAGCTCGACGCGGTCGAGGAGGCGGTCAACGAAGCCCTGGAGCCCGTCGGTGGCAACCCCGTCAACATCGACCCGGTGCAGCAGCTGCTCACCGTCCCCGACGTCACGAGCGTCGACCTGGTCAGCGCCACGAAGCTGTGGAGCCGCTCGACCGTGGACACCGAGGACGGCAAGGTCGTGTCCCGCGCGGTCTCCGGGCTGGTCGACCTCGAGCTCCTCGGCGGCCTGGTCCAGGTCCCGATCTTCCAGTACAGCTCGGTGGCGGGGACCAACGGCCAGCCGGGCGGGGCGTTCGCCGACGCCGTCACCGAGGTGATCTCTGTGACGCTCGCCGACAACAGCGTGATCGAAGTGACCGGGGACACCCTCACGGTCAACCAGGAGATCATCGACCTCGGGGAGCTGGGACTCGACGCCAACACCCTGCTGTCGGGTGTGACGTCCACGCTGGGCGACATCCTCGCCTCGGCGGGCCTGAGCACCCTGGCCGGGAAGGGCACCACGCACGTCGCGGAGGACGGCTCGTCGGCCGAGGCGGCGACCTCGGCGTTCGGGATCAGCCTGCACCCGCTGAACGCTGCGGGTTCGGCCGGCAGCGGCCTGCTGGGGCTGGACCTGAACCTCCTGCCCACCCGGGTGAAGGCGGCCGCGGCCAACCCGGTCCAACAGGTGCAGGCGCCCGCACTGGACGCGCCCGCAGCGCCGGCGGCTCCGGTGAGCCTGCCGCGCACCGGTGGCGGGGCGCTGGCCATCCTGGTGGGTGTCTCCGCGATGGCCGCGGCGGTGGGCCTGCGCCACAAGCTGTCGAGCCACTGACGCCACACCGACGCGAAGGGGCGGGCATGATGCCCGCCCCTTCGGCGTCCTCACGGCTTCGGATCTAGAAGAAGATCGAGCGGCGCCCCATCAGGTTGCGGTACAGCATCTGCTGGATGGTGTCGCGCACGCGGTCGGTGAGGTCGAAGACCGCCATGGGGTCGTCGGCCGCATCGGGCCCGTAGTCACGGGTCGGGATCGGCTCGCCGTACTCGATGATCCACTTCGACGGCAGCGGGATCAGCCCGACCGGACCCAACCACGGGAACGTGGGGGTCACGGGGAAGTAGGGGAAGCCGAACAGCCGCGCGAGCGTCCGGAAGTTGTAGATCAGCGGGTAGATCTCCTCGCTGCCCACGACCGCGGTCGGCACGATCGGGGCCGAGGTCCGCAGCGCCACCTCGACGAAGCCGCCGCGGCCGAACCGCTGCAGCTTGTAGCGGTCGCGGTAGGCCTTGCCGATCCCCTTGAAGCCCTCCGGCCAGACCCCGACCAGCTGCCCGTCGTCGAGCAGCCGGGTGGCGTCCTCGTCGCACGCCATGGTGTTCCCCAACTTGCGGGCGAGCTCGCCGATCACCGGCAGCCGCCACGCCAGGTCCGCCGCCAGGGGGCGCAGGTGGCGTCCGGTCTCGTCGTAGATCCCGAGCTTCACCATCAGCGCGTCGACGGGGATGGTCCCCGCATGGTTGGCGACCACCAGCGCGGCGCCGTCGGGGATGCGCTCGTGGCCGATGCTGCGCACCCGCCAGTACCGCCGGTACAGCGGCCGGAGCAACGGCAGCAGGACGTGTTCGGTCAGGTCACGGTCGAACCCGAAGGGGTCGATCGGGTAGTCGCCGCTGAGCCGCCGCGTCAGGAAGTCGGTCACGGCCGTGACCTGATCGACCCAGCGGTCGCCGAGGACGTCGCGGAGGCCCTCGAGCAGTTCGACCCCGCCCTGGGGGGTTTGAGGGGCCGCTGGCAGGTCCTCGTGCGCCGCTGCGTGCACCCGGCACAGGTCGCCGCCCACGGCGTAGTTGCGGCACGCGCGACCGTCCGAGGTGGTCGCCCCGCACCGTGCGCGTTGCCCCGACGGTTGGCGTCCCGCCACCCGCGCGGCCCGCTCCTGCGCGATCGAGTAGACCTGGGCGTCGGTATCCGCCATCAGCGGTCCTCTCCGGTGCTGCCGGTCTGGTTCGCGCTGGCCGCAGCCGCGCGGCGCTGCAGGAAGTCGTACAGCTCGCGGTCCCAAGCCTGCGTCGGCGACGGCGCCACCTTCCGGATCCGTCGGTGGGCCAGGTAGTCCTGGAACGCCTCACGGGTGGAGTACCGCGGCACGGACCCGAAGTTGCGACGCAGCTTGGTGACGTCCACCGCCCGGCCGTACTGCAGGAACCGGAGCTGCTCCGGTGAGAAATCGAGCCGGCCGGTGCGCCGGACCAGGTTCCCGGCGATCGTGGCGAACGGGAGCAGGACCGGGGCGGGGACGCGCCCCGCCAGGCGGATCGCCTGCGACAGGTACAGCACGCCGGCGCCTGCGACGTTGTAGATGCCGGGCCGATCCTCGACCGTGGCACGCTCCATGACGGCCAGGGCGTCGTCACCGTGGCAGAACTGCAGCCGCGGGTCGTAGCCGGCGATGGTCGGGACCAGCGGGAGGGCGAAGTACCGGGCGAACAGCGAGTCGACCCCGCCCCCGATGAAGTTGGCGAACCGCAGGATGGTGACGGTCACGTCCGGGCGTCGACGGCCGAAGCTGCGGGCGTACCCCTCGACCTCGGTGACGTCCTTGGCGAACCCCGAACGTGGCGTGGCCCGCGGTGTCGCGCCCTCGGTGAACAGCGCCGGGTCGCTGTGGTCGCTCCCGTAGACGGCGGTGGACGACTTGATCACCACCGTCCGGAGCGCGTCGGCCTTCTGGCAGGCTGCCAGCAGCTGCATGGTCCCGATGACGTTGTGCTCCTTCATGCGTGCGCGGCCGCCGACCGAACCGGGGGCCGTTGCCACACCGGCGTGCACCACCGTGTCGACCCCCGTGGCGGTGATCACACGGGTGACGATGGGGTTGCGGATGTCGGCCCGGATGAACTCGGTGTGGCGCAGGTCGTCGTGCGGCGCGCGGACGTCGACTCCGGCGACGTACTCGACGTCGTCGCGCTGCTCGAGCGCGCGGGCCAGCTTCCCCGGGATCTGCTCGGAGATCCCGGTGATCAGGACGCGTCGGCCAGCCACATCACGATCCTCGCTCGTCAGTTCCCCGGTGCGCGTCCCGTCCGCCGTGCGGGGTCGTCGACGCCGGCGCGAGCGTCAACACGTCACCGCGGGCGGCGCCCGTCCGCGCCGCTGCGGACCCGCGGTTCACCGCGACCGCCAGAGCCCGGTCGCCGTCCTGGTGAACGAGCATGTCACCGGCCGCAACGTCCCCGAACGTCCGGGCCCAGCGAGCCGTCCACCAGCGCCCCCCGTGTGCGACGAAGACCTCGTCACCGAGCTCGGCTCCCAGGCTAGCCAGGTCGGCTGTGGAGGCCGCCAGCTGCAGGTTGCCGAAACGGTCGACCAGGGTCACCGACGCGCGCAGCCGACCACCGGCCACGGCCGCCGCCGGGACGGTCTGCACGTCGGTGAGGTCGGTGACCGCCGGGCCGAGGTTGCGTGGGTCGTGTCCGGCGGCGATCAGGCCCGCCGCCGGGGCGAACACGTCACGTCCGTGGAACGTGTCGGCCACCGGCTGCAGCCGGGCCTGGGGATCCGCCAGCTCGAAGGCGGCGACCACGCCACCGAGCGCCCGCGCCGCCGGGACCAGCAGGCCGTTGTCCGGCCCGACCAGGACATCCCCCCGGTCGGCCACCACGGCCACGCCCCGCCGTTCGGTGCCCACCCCGGGGTCGACCACCGCCAGGTGCACCGACACCGGCTGGTAGGTGGCGGCGCGCGCCAGCAGCACCGCGCCGGTCGCGACGTCGCCACGTGGCACGGCGTGGGTCAGGTCGATCACGCGGGCGTGCGCCGCGAAGCGGGCCAGCACCCCGTGGCAGACGCCCACGAAGATGTCGTCGAGGCCGAAATCGGAGAGGAAGGCGACCGCCGCGTACCGCGCCGGCGGGCCCGGATGGCGGCTCACCGCTCGTCGGCGACGGTCTCCGGCTCGACCACCTGCCCGGCGAGGTAGGTCTCGAGCTCGTCGCGACGGACCCGGTAGTTGCGGCCGACCCGGACCGCCGGGAGCTCCCCGCTGCGGATCAGGCGGTAGACGGTCATGGTGGAGACACGCAGCAGGTCCGCGACCTCGGCGACCGTGAGCAGTTCGTCCATCGCTGGGCAGTGTAACTGGCGGTCGACCGGCCGGGTCGGGCCGAACGTGGACCGAACGCCAGCCACGCGTCGACGACACCCGGGTCGGTCGAGGGTCCCGGCTCGCAACCGTCCGCGCCGGCGCGTCAGCCGGCGCCGTGGCGGGAAAGGACGTGCTCGCGGACGGAGCGCACGGCCTCCTCCGCGTCCTCGCGGGCACGGGCCCGGCTGTCGTCGGACATCCCGACGGGCCCGTCGTCGAAGCGGTCGGGCGGGTCCTGGCCGGTCCGCGAACGCGCGATGTCCTGCCAGTCTTCAGGGATCGCGTCCGGGAGGCTGGCACCGGCCATCTCCGCGAACCACACCGTCCAGGCTCGTGGGACCACGGTCACGATCTGGTACCCGCCGCCGCCGAACGCGACCCACCGCCCGCCGGCCGTCTCGTGCGCCAGGCGATGCACCCGCGTGGCGACCGCGGCGTAGTCGTCGACGGTCAGCGCCAGGTGCGCCAGCGGGTCGCTGACGTGGGTGTCACAACCCAGCTGGGTGACGAGCACATCGGGAGCGAACGCACGGACCAGCGGCTCCACGACCGCGTCGAACGCGTCCAGCCACACGTCACCGGGCGTCCGCGGCGCCAAGGGCACGTTGGCCGCCGTGCCTTCAGCTCCCGGCCCCCCGATGTCGGTCGGGAACCCGGTCCCCGGGAACAGGTACCGGCCGGATTCGTGCAGCGAGATGGTCAGCACGCGCGGGTCGTCCCAGAAGATCTGCTCCACGCCGTCACCGTGGTGGACGTCGACGTCGACGTAGGCGATGCGTTCGGTGCCGTTGCGCAGCAGCCAGTCGATCCCCACCGCCGGGTCGTTGTAGACGCAGAACCCCGACGCACGCCCCGGCATCGCGTGGTGCAGGCCACCGGCCGGGTTGAACGCGTGGAGGGCCTCCTGCTCGCCCACCAGCCGCGCGGCCTCCTTCGACGCCGCGCACACCTCCATGGATGCCTGGTGCATCCCCGGGAAGATCGGGTTGTCACCCGGCCCCAGCCCGTACTCGCGGGCGCCCCGCATGGACGGGTCGGCGCCCGCGCGCTTGACCACCTCGACGTAGTCGGCGGTGTGGATCCGCAGCAGCTCGTCCTCGTCGTACGGCCCCGAGCCGACCTCCACCGCACGGTCGGTGTCGCACAGGCCCAGCGCGCGGATCAGCTCGACGGTGAGCTCGACACGGACGGGCTTGAGCGGATGGGTCGCGCCGAAGTCGTACTCCAGCGGCCCGTCCCACACCAGCGCGACGCGTCCGTGGTCGCTTCCCTGGTCCGCCATACCGATTCCGTCTCGACTGCCGACGTGGTCCTCCGCACCGCCGAGCCTATCGAGCGTGCGCCGGTCACTCGTGGCGGAGGGCGGCCACCGGGTCGAGGCGGCCGGCACGGCGCGCCGGCCACACCCCGAACACGATCCCCACCGCCACCGACACGCCCACGGCCAGAGCCACCGACCAGCCGGTCACGACCGCCGGGAGCGGGGAGTAGCGGTCGGCGAGGCGGGCCAGACCGACGCCGAGCAGGATCCCGGCGATCCCCCCCGTGCCGGTCAGCACCACGGCCTCTATCAGGAACTGCAGCGTGATGTCGCGGGTGCGGGCCCCCAGCGCCTTGCGCAAGCCGATCTCACGGGTCCGTTCGGAGACCGACACCAGCATGATGTTGCTCACCCCGACCCCTCCCACCAGCAGGGAGATCCCCGCGATCGCGGCCAGCACCAGGGTGAGCAGCTCCAGGACCCGACCCACCACCCCGATCAGCTCCCGCTGGGTGATCACGCTGAACTCGTCCTCGCTGAACCGCCGGGTCAGGGCGTGGCGAACCCGGGCGGCGTCATCCTCGATCGCGGCGGTCGACGCCGACCGCACGAAGATCGCATCGATCCGATCGGTCCCGAACGCCCGCTGCGCCGCGGTGACCGGGACCAGGATCTGCGCATCCCGGTCCGGCCCGAAGCTCCCCCCGACCGGCTCGAGCACCCCGGTGACGCGGAAGCGCAGCCCCGCGACCGTGACCGTCTTGCCCAACGGGTCACCACCAGCGAACAGCTCGTCGGCGGCAGCCGCTCCGATGACGACCACCCGCCGACCGGTGGCCAGGTCCGACGCCGTGAAGAACGCGCCGCGGGACAGGCGTCGCGTCACCACCCTGGGGAAGGTCTCGGTGACCCCGAGCACGCTGACGAACGTGGACGCGTTCCCGGCGCGGATCACCTCCCCGGAGACCACGTGAGCAGCGACGCGCTCCGGGTCGCCCAGCGCCCGCGCCACCGCCTCGGCGTCGTGCAGGGTGAACCGCGACCGGGTCGGTGCCTGGCCGAAGTCGGCCTGGCCGGGGAAGACCAGGAGGAGGTTGGAGCCGAGGTCCTCGATCGTCGCGGTGACCTCCTGACGTGCCCCCTGTCCGACGGCGACCAGCAGGATGACGGCCAGCACCCCGATCACGACGCCGAGGGTGGTCAGGGCCGATCGCAGCCGGTTGGCGCGGACGGCGTCCAGCGCGGCGCGGGTCGCCGCGGCGACGTTCACGCCACCACCCCGTCGACGACCTCGATGCGGCGGGCCGCTCGTGCCGCGATGCGCGCGTCGTGGGTGACCACGACCAGGGAGGTGCCACGCTCGGTCTGCAGCCGGTCGAGCAGCGCCAGGATCTCCTCCCCCGTCGCCGTGTCGAGGTTCCCGGTCGGCTCGTCCGCGAGGACCAGGTCCGGCTCGCCGACGAGCGCCCGGGCGATCGCGACCCGTTGCTGCTGACCGCCCGACAGCTGGGTCGGTCGGTGGTCGAGCCGGTCGCCCAGCCCCACGGCAGCGAGGACGGCGGCGGCGCGGTCGTGCTGCTCACGGCGAGGGATGCCGCGGTACGCCAGAGGCAGCGCGACATTGGCCACGGCGGTCAGCCGCGGCAGGAGCTGGAACGACTGGAAGACGAAGCCGATGCGTCGGTTGCGCAACCGCGCGAGCTGGCTGTCGGGGAGGCTGGGCACGTCGCTCCCGGCGAACCGCACCGTCCCGGTGGTGGGGCGGTCGAGCAGCCCCAACAGGTTCAGCAGCGTCGACTTCCCGCTTCCCGACGGGCCGAGGACAGCCACGTACTCGCCGGCGCGGACGGCGAGCGACACACCGCGCAGGGCCTGCACCACCGCGGCGTCGCGCCCCCCTCCGAGCCGGTAGCTGCGGTGGGCATCGACGACCTCGACGAGCGCAGGGTCACCGTCGGTCAGCGGAGGGGAGCGGCTCACGGCAGTCGATCGCCGTCCTCGACCTGCTCGAAGCCGGCAACGACGACGTGTTCACCGGCTGTGACGTCACCGTCGACGGCGGCGAGGTCGTCGCTGACCGCGACCAGCCCCACGGGAACGGGACGCACCCGACGCGCCCCGTCCGCGTCGCGGACCACCAGGATGACGTCGCGCCCGTCGCGGCGGACCAGCGCGCTGGCCGGCACGACCGTGGCGCTGGCAACGCGCCGCACCTCGATCTCGACGGATGCGGTCATTCCGACCCGGGGGCGGACCTCGGAGGGCAGGTCGTCGAGGGCCACCTCGACCGGGTACACCACGCCAGCGGTGATGGCCTGCCCCGGACCGACCGCCACGCGCGTCACCGATCCCGCCAGGACATCGTCGGGGTAGGCGTCGAGGAAGACCCGGACCGGCTGGCCGGGCTCCACCTGGACGGCGTCGACCTCGTCCACCGCCGCGCGGAGGTGGAAGCCCGACAGGTCGTAGACGGTGAACAGCGCCTGTCCCACCCCCACCGGCGCGCCCACGGCCACGGGACCGCCCGTCCCCCCGCGCGTTCCGCCCAGCAGCCCGGCGACGTCCGCCGGCAGGTCCCCAGGGTCGTCGGCGATCCCGTCCGCGGTCGCGGCGACGCCGAACTCGACCACGCCGCCGATCGGGGCCACGACGATCAGCGCTGCGTCCTTGGCCTGTGCTGCCTCCAGCACCACGGCGGCCTGCCGCTGCTGCGCGGCGGCGACCGTGCGTTGGCTGGCGGTCGCCCGCCGGGCGCTGTCGGCGGCGCGAGCCTCGGCGCGGGCGAGTTCACGGGCGGCGCGCTGGTAGGCGGCGCGTGCGTCGGCCAGACGGACCAGCAGCGCAGCGCGGGCCTGGTCGTCGGGGACCGTGGCCGCCTGCTCCTCGAGGGTGTCGAGCAGGCCGGGCAGGACCGCGTCGAGCTGGTGGCGGACGCCGGCCATCAGCGGCGACAGGTCCACGGTCGGGACCACCCCCGCCAGCGCAGCCGCCGCGTCGACGCCTGCGCGGGCCTGCGCCAGTGCGGTGTCGACGCTGTCGGAGTCCAACCGCAGCACGGCACGGCCGGCTTCGACCACCTCGCCGTCGGCGACGAGCAGCTCGGCGACGTGGCCGCTCGCCGGGGCGGCGACCACGCGCCGGTCGGCGGGTTCGACGGTGGCCGGGGCGGCGACGGTCTGGTGCACCGTGCCGGAGGTGACCGCAGCCAGCTCCACCGCCGGGGCGCGACCAGCGGTGCAGGTCGTCAGCAACAGGACACAAGTGGCGACGGGGAGGATCCGGCGGCCGGCGGATCCCCTCCCCCGCGCGCGCGGCGGCGCGTTCACGATCGGGCGAGCTCCTCGCTGCGGTGCTTGGCCGCCTCGATCGCGTTGAGGAACGCGGCCCGGACGCGGGACTGCTCCAGTTGGCGGATCGCGGCGATGGTGGTCCCGCCGGGCGAGGTCACCATCTCGCGGAGCTCAACGGGGTGGCGGCCGGTGTCGCGGAGCATCTTGGCCGAGCCGACCATGGTCTGGATGATCAGCTCGGTGGCGACGTCGCGTGGCAACCCCAGGAGGATCCCCGCATCGATCATCGCTTCGGCCAACAGGAAGAAGTAGGCCGGCCCGGATCCGGACAGGGCCGTGACCGCATCGAGGTGCTCCTCGGGCAGGCGCAGCACCTTCCCGACGTGGCCCAGGATCTTCTCGGCGATCTCCAGGTCAGCGTCGGTGGCGTGCGCGCCCGGCGAGAGCACGCTCATGGCTTCGTCGACCTGCACCGGGACGTTGCTCATGACCCGCACGACCGGGACGTCGGCACCGATCGCCGCCTCGATGCGGCCGGTTGGGACACCCGCGATCACGCTGATGACGGTCTGGCCGGCCCGGAACGCGTGGCCGTCGCGCGCCAGGAGCGCCCCGACCGACTGTGGCTTCACCGCCAGGATGACGACGCCCGCGCCGCTGATCGCCTCCCGGTTGTCCACCGTGGCGTGGACGCCGTAGGCGCGGGCCAGCTCCGCGCAGCGTTCCTCACGGCGGGTGGTGCACACGATGCGGTCGGCCCCGATCCAACCCGAGCGCAGCAACCCCGACAGCAGCGCTTCGCCCATCCGCCCGGTCCCGACGATCGCGAGCGTGTCGTGCACCTGCCTCCGCTCCTGGTCGCGTCCGCGCGCAGTATCCCGCCCGCGGCCCCCTCCCGCGAACGCCGCCGCACGGGCGCGCTCAGCGGCGCCCGACCAGGGCGCGGAGGAAGAACGCGACGTTGGCGGGGCGCTCCGCCAGGCGGCGCATGAAGTACGGGTACCACTCGCCGCCGAACGGGAGGTAGATCCGCAGCCGCCAGCCGTCGGCCACGAGGGCCCGCTGCAGTGGTTCTCGGACCCCGTAGAGCATCTGGAACTCGAAGTCGTCCGCGGCCCGGCCGTAACGACGGGCCAGGTTCTTGGCACGGTGGATCAGCCGGTGATCGTGCGTCGCGATGCGCGGGTAGCGGGCGGTGCGCAGGAGCGTGTCGGCGATCCGCGCGAACGCGGCGTCGACGTCCGCCCGGTCCGGGTAGGCGATCGACGGCGGCTCGGCGTACGCACCCTTGCACAGCCGCAGTGACGCACCCGCGGCGACGAGCGTCGCGACGTCGTCGGGGGTGCGGTACAGGTAGCTCTGCACGGCACAGCCGACGTTGCCGTGGCCCGCGGCGCGCAGCTCCAGCACCAGGTCCACGGTCGCCTGGGTGTAGGCGCTGCTCTCCATGTCGACGGTGACGTCGGTGCCGTAGCCGTCGGCGTGGCGGCAGATCTCGGCGATCAGGTCGCGGCACAGCGACCGTGAGATCCCCAGGCCCAGCTGGGTCGGTTTGACCGACAGCGACCCGTCGAGGCCGGCGGCAGCGAGCCGGTCGAGCGCCCGCCGGTAGACGTCGGCCGCTCGACGGGCGGTGGCCGGCTCGTCGACCGCTTCGCCGAGGTAGTCCAGACTCACCGCCAAACCGCGTCGCTGCAGACTCGTCGCCGCGTGCAGCGCGTCGTCGAGGGTCTCTCCGGCCACGAACCGGGTCGCGACGGCCCGTGCGACCGGCAGCTGCTCCGCAGCCCGTCGCAGGGTCGCGCTCGCCGACGCGGCGATCAGTGCTCGCCGCAGCACCGCACCTGGCGATCCGCTCACCCGCCACCGACGGGGTTGGGCGGGAGGTCGTTGACCGCCCGCCAGCGCTGCTCCGCGGCGATGTAGCTGGCGAAGCCAAGCCGCAGGACGGCGTCGAAGACCTCGTCGGCGGTGGCCAGCACCGCCCCGAGCAGCTGATCGAAGCTGGTCGCCTCCAAGGTGGCCAAGGGGATCGCCCCGGTGAGGATGACATCGCCGTCGTCGCCGAGCGCGAAGTGGACCGGCAGGTGCTTGCGGTTGCGCTGCAACAGGTAGCGGTACACGCCGGCGTGGTTCTCATCCGGGCGGCCGCACAGCAACGCCTCGACGCGCAGTGATCGGTCGTCGACCGTCAGCACGAGCGGCAGGGTCCGCTTGCGTTCACCGCTCAGGACGGTCGTCCACGCATCCGGTGCGACCTGGTGGTGGGGCAGATCCGCGGCGTCCAACCCGGCGGTGACGACGTGCCGGGCGGCGTCCCGGGCGGTCACGCCCCGGCCCCCTGCACCCTGGCCGTGACCCCGGACACGTCCCGGTAGACGGCGAGGATCCCGTCGACGGTGCGATCCCAGGACGCCTCCCGCGCGGCGCGCACACCAGCGGCCGCGGCGTGGGCGCGACGCGCGCGATCACCCAGGTAGGTGACCACCGCCGCGGCGTGGTCGGACGGGTCGTGGCCGTCGACCAGCGTCCCACCGTCGCCGACCACCGCCTGTAGCCCTCCCACCCGGGCGGCGACGACCGGCGTGCCGCAGGCCTGTGCCTCCAGAGCCACCAGCCCGAAGCTCTCGCTGCGGCTGGGGACGACGACGACGTCGGCGGCGCGGTACAGGTGGGCGAGGTCGCTCTGGGGGCGGGCCGGGGCCACGGCGACGGCTGGGCCCACCCCGAGCCTGCGGGCCAGGGCGAGCAGCTCGTCGGGGCCGGTCCGGCCGTGACCGTTCCCCGAAGCCCCACCGACGACCAGCAGGCGTGCGCCGGGGACGTGATCGCGGACGCGGGCGAGCGTGCGGACCGCGACGTCGGGCGCCTTCAACGGCTGGAGCCGTCCGACGAACAGCAGCAACGGACCGTCGCCTTCCGGGGCTTCACCAGGTGCCACGGCCGGGGCGGGGTGGAACACGTCCAGGTCCACGCCAGGTGAGACCACCGCCAGGCGCGCGCCGGACGTGCCGTAGCTGCGGTGCAGCAGCCTCGCCTCGTCGCAGGCGGGGACGACGATGCGGTCGGCGTGGCCCACCACCTGCTCCTCGACGAGGAGGCGGACGCCGGGTTCGGGCGGTTCCCCGGGAGCGCGCGCGGCGTCCTTCACCCGGGCCAGCGTGTGGAACGTCTGCACCAGCGGCACCGCCCAGCGCTGCCGCAGCCGGCGGCCCACCCACCCCGACATCCAGTAGTGGCCGTGGATGACGTCGTAGCCGCCGCGGTCAACGACGGGCTCCGCCCGCTTCTCGACGCCCAACAGGAACGCGGACAGGTGGGCGTGCAGCGTCGACTTGGCGATCGGCCGGCGCGGGCCGGCCGTCACGTGATGGACGTGCAGCCCCTCGCCGAGCTCCACCACCGCGGGCAGGTTCGCGGCCGCCGCCCGGGTGAAGATGTCGACCGAGACGCCGCGGGTGGCGAGCCGGCGCGCCACCTCCAGCACGTAGACGTTCAGGCCGCCACCGTCGCCGGTCCCCGGTTGATCCAGGGGCGAGGTGTGCACGCTCAGGACGGCGAGCCGTCGGATCGCGTCGGTCACGCCGTCGCTCGCGGCCGGGCGGTGACCTTGCACACCCGCCGGTCGGTGGCCCCGTACCGGTACTTGTACGGCTCGTCGCCGCGGAGCAGGTCGAACACCGCGAAGCCCTCCTCCGCGGCGATGCGTACCAGCTCGCCGACCAGCACCATGCCGGGCGCGAGGCCCGCCAGGTGGCGGTCGAACGCCGAGTTGTACAGGCGCCACTCGCCGAGATCAGCGCCGCCGATCAGCGAGACGGTGAGCGCTGCGGGGCTGCCGTCGACGTCGAGGCGGTGCATCCGCAGGACGCGGTCGGGACCGAACTCCTGCACCAGGGCGAGGAAGAACGCCTGCATGCGCTCGTCGACGAAGAAGCGTCCCTTGTCACCGTCCAGCGACTGGTTCATCGCGATGAACGTGGTCATCGCTTCTTCGAGGTCGTCCGTGTCCACCGCCACCAGCTTCACGACGCCGCCTTCGCGGGCGAGCTTGCGGGCTTTGCGTCGGATCTCGTGGCGCTGCTTGGCGCTGATGCGCTGCAGGTAGGCGTCCCACCCGCCGGTGAGGTCGATCCGGGGACAGACCCCATCGACACCGGCGTCAACGACCTCCAACCCGGCGCGGGACGCGCGGTCACACAGCAGCTGCGCCCATCCGGCGTCCTCGGCGAGCCCTCCGGCGATCAGCTCGTCGAAGTCCGCTTCGTCGGCCAGCGACGCCAGCCAGGCGTCCACCACCGCGGCGCGGTGCTCCGCGCGACTTACCGGCCCGCGGTAGTCGGTGACGTGTTCGCCGCCGGCGAAGTGCGCCGTGCGGCGCCCATCGGCTGCGCGCTCGCGGACCTCGGGGACCACGCCGACGACCTGGGCTGCGTCCAGGACGAACCGCAGGCGCAGGTCACAGTCCCCCCGCAGGTGGTCGCACCACCGTCGCAGGAACCGTGCGCTGGAGAAGACGCTCGCGGCCGGGTCGACAGCGACCAGCCGCTCCCAGGCGGCGGCGAGGTCGCCTGTGGGGAAGCGGTCCTCGGTGCGGACGTCGAACAGGACAGGCTCCGAGTGAGGGTCGAACCGAGACTACCGGCGGCACTCCTGCCACCCGTGTGGTGGCTGTCGCCGGCTTCAGCCCGTGGCGGCCTCTTCGTCGCCCGACTCGTCCCCGGCGACGGCGGCGACCTCGTTCTCCCGCCGGAACGAGCGGTAGATCTCGATCAGCGCCGCCCGCTGGCGCTCGTTGAGCGACGCGTCGCGGAGGATCGCCACCTCCAGGTCTGGGACGTCGCCGCGTTCCTCGAGGATCCCGGCCTTGACGTACAGGGTCTCCGACGAGATCTGCAGCGCTTTGGCGATCGCCTGCAGGATCTCCGCGGAGGGCTTGCGCAGGCCCCGCTCGATCTGGCTGAGGTAGGGGTTGGACACGCCGGCCAGGCGCGCCAGGTGCCGCATGGAGTACTGGGCGCGGCTGCGTTGCTCGCGGATGTACTCCCCGAGCTCGGTCAGGCGCGCGGAGGCGACTGCGGCGCGGGAGCGATCACCACCGGTCGATGCCGCCTGCTCATCGGGCTGGTCGGCCACCTCACCGCTCCTGGTCGTGGACGCATCCGCCCAGCAGAACGGGCCGCGAGGCTACCAGCCACCCAGACGTCACCATGGGCGTCGGACAGCTCCCAACCGATCCGCGAACGCGCTCACCTGGTGGGTGGACCGCACCGACCCTGCGGGACGCCCGCCGCCGAGCACCGGCGGGGGCGTCCAGACTCCGTCGGGCACCACCTTCAACGCGGCGAGCAGCCCATGCAACGCCACCGCGGAGGCGCGGCGTGCGCCGTCCTCGGCCTTGACCGCCACCCCGTACCGCTGTCCGGACCGGTCGCGCCACGCCGCCCCGAACACGCCCTCCGCTCCCGGCTTGGCCACCACTCCCGCCGCCAGGAGAGCCGACTCCAGACGGCCGGTCCCCCCCATCAGCAGCGGGTGTGCCAACCCGGCCGCCACCACCGTCGTCCACCGTCCATCGGGATCAGCGAGCTGGCGGAACGCACGGGCCAGGCCGGCGAGCGGGACCGCCACCGCCGGTGCCCCGCACCCGTCGACGCCCACCCCGACCGGCGGGCCGACCGCCTCGCGCACGACCGCCAGGACGTGGCGTTGGACCGGTCCGTCGGGGTCCAGCAGCCGGTCGCGGGGACAGCCCGCCGCGCGCCCCGCGAGCGCGAACAGCGCGTGTTTCCCGGAGCAGTTGTGGCGGAGCGGATCGGGGACCCCAGCCGCAGCGTCGCCGTCCGCGGGTGGCGTGGTCAGGTCGGCGGGGTCGAGCCCGGCGAAAGCGAGCATGTCGCGGACCGCCGCCAGCTGCGCCGGCTCGGCGCGGTGTGACGCCCACCCGACCGCGACCAGGCGTGGCGACAGATCCTCGCCGATCAGCTCCAGTGACGCGGCAGCCTGGAAGGGTTTGACGGCCGAGCGCGGGAACGTGATCCGGTGGGGGTCGCCCAGTGACACGACCTCGTCGCGCGGGCCGACCACGACGATGTGGCCGGCGTGGCGAGACTCGACGAGCTCGCCGCCGTGGTGCAGCCAGCGGGTGGTCTCGGCGATCGGCGCCGGACCCCGCTGCACACCCGTCATCCCCGCCCGGGCAAGACCTCGCTGATGTCAGCGCGCCCATCACGGTAGCGGCGGGCCAGCTCCTCCTGAAGGGCGTCGAGCCGGTCCAGCAGCTGTCGGCGGAGCTTGGACAGCTCACTCTCCTTCTCCCCCAGCGTCTGCGCGAGCTCGGCGAGCTCATCGGGGGAGCGCTCCTCGAGCCCGGCCAACGAGCGCTCGCTCACCAGCCGTTCGACGTCGCGGCGGTGGTACTGGGCCGCCGGTGGGACCAGGAAGCGGCTGACGCGCGGGCGCAGCGGGGTGGCGGCCACATCGTCGGCGAGGATCGAGGGCAGCGCGTCCAGGATGGACCGGGGGGCGTCGTCGTCACCGTCGGCATGCTGGCGGCGCAGGGCCTCGGCCCGGATGATGTCGATCCTGCCCTGCAGCATCCGGCGGGCGAAGGACACCCCGCTCTCTTCCTCCTCGCACTCGTCGCGCATGCGGCGCAGCTCGTCGGTGCTCCGCCCCGCGAGGTCGTCCAGGTAGGCAGGGCCCAGGATCCGGTCGATGCGCCGTCGGGCGCGTCGTGGCTCGGTCGGTGATGCGTCCACGCTGGGATCCGTCCGTCGACGTCCCGTCAATCGTTCGCACGCCCGAAGGCGCGGTGAAGCATCAGCCTACAGCCAGCTCGCGACCACAGTTGGCATGACGCAGCGTGACTATACGCAACGCTGGGCGGCCGCGCGCCGGTAGGGCCCCCCGGTACGATGCGGCCATGCGTGGTGACCTCAGCGAGATCAGCCTCGCGGACCTGCTCCGCGGGCTGTCGAGCGCGAACGCCACCGGCGCACTGCACATCGAGGGCCGGACCGGCCCGGCGCGGATCTTCATCCGCGACGGCGCAGTGTACTGGGCGGCCTCCCCCGCTCCGCGGGCGCAGCTGGGCGCCCGGCTGGTTGGCGCGGGGTTCATCGCCGAGGACGAGCTCGAAGCTGTCCTCACCGAACAGCGGCGCGCGGGCCGACGGACCAAGCTCGGAGCGCTCCTCGTCGAGCGCGGCAGCGTCAGCCGTGACGTGATCCGCGTGTTCGTCCAGGAGCAGATCCTCGACGCCGTGTTCGACCTGGCGCGCTGGCATGGCGGACGCTACGAGTTCTTCCGCGGGGACGCCGCCCCAGAGGACCTCCCGGTCCAGATCCCGGTGCAGCCGCTGCTGGTGGAGTCGGCCCGGAGACTCGTGGAGTGGGAGCGGATCCTCGCGGTGATCCCGTCGCTGGACGCTGTCCCCGATTTCGTGCCCGACGCCGCGTCCACGCAGGTGTCGCTCGAGCCCGACGACTTCACCGTGCTGGCCAACGTCGACGGCCAGCGCTCGGTCCGCGAACTGGCGCAGGACCTGGGCTACAGCGAGTTCGAGGCCGCACGGCTGGTCTACGGCTTGACGCTGCTGGGCATCATCGGGGTGCACCACGACGGCGGAACACCTGCCGTGGCTCGGGCACCGGTCGCCGAGCCGGCGCGGACGGAGACCGGTCGGCCGCAGGCAGCGGCGCCGGCGGCGGAGCCACCGGCCCAGGCGGCGGAGCCACCGGCCCAGGACAACATCGACGTGGACGACATCGACGTGGGTGCGGCGCTGGACGAGGCGCTGACCCACCGCCTGCCGCACGAGGCGCCGGTGCAGGCACCGGACGAGGCGCCGGACGACTTCGACGTCGGTGCGGCGCTGGAGGCCGCGATGCACGGTCTCGGGCCGGACGTCGACGACGAACCGGCCGAGGACGGCTTCGACGTCGGGGCGGCCCTCGAAGAGGCGTTGAGCATCGACCTCGACGACGCCATGCAGGAGACGGTCGAAGAGCACACGGAGCTCGACACCGGCGGTGAGGACGTGACCTCGCGCGGCGTCGAACCCGAGGTGTGGCGCGTCGTGATCGGCGAAGACGACGTCATCGCCGAGCCCGCCCCCGAGGCTCGTCACGACCGCGAACGTCCCCGCACGCCCCAACGCCGGCAGGGACCGGTCGATCGGGCGGGCCCGGTGGCCGAACCGGTTCCCCCGCCCCGCCGGGAGCCGGCCGCCAACCAACCGCCCGACGCGGACGAACAACAGGTCGCCGACGAGCTGCGGTCGCTGGTGGCCGAGCTCGGGGAAGACGTCGCCGCTGACGACGAGGTCGAAGCCGGGGAACACGAGGCTCACGCCCAGGCCACCGGGGAAGAGCCCACGGCGGCGCCGACCCGCGCCTCCACGGACGACGATCGACAAGCGCCGGCCGAACCGGACGCGTCCGAGGAGGACCGTCCACCGTCGGAGCCACATCCCCGGCGCGCGGACATCTCCGAGCTGCTACGGGAACTCAGCCAGCTATCGGGCAGGGACGAGCGCGGCCGCGGCCCGGCGCCACCGGCCGGCTCGCCACCCGCCGACGACCGAGGCGACGAGTCGGAACACAAGCGCAAGGACGAGGACGACGAGCCGAAGCGGGGCGGTTTCCGGCGGCTGTTCGGCCCGCGCTGACGGTTCGGCGACGTCGATCTCCGGCACGGTCGTCGTTCGGCCAAACGTCACGCCTGCGCGGGGCGGCGTCAGGCGCCCTGGTGGCGTTCGCGCGACGCAGCGACCTCGCCGAGGGCCTCCTCGCGGCTGCCCCAGCCCTGGACGTCGACGAGCTTCTGCTCGAGGTCCTTGTAGATGGTGAAGAAGTGCTCGATTTCGGCCACCAGGTGTCCGGGGACGTCGTCGAGCGTGTTGATGTGTCGCCAGCGTGGATCGTTGTCCGGCACGGCCACGATCTTGGCGTCAGGTCCTTTCTCGTCGACCATGTGCATCACGCCCACGACGCGACCGCTGATGAGGCAACCGGGGAAGGTCGGTTCTCCGAGGATCACCAGCGCGTCGAGCGCATCGCCGTCCTCGGCGAGGGTCTCGGGGATGAAGCCGTAGTCGCCGGGGAAGTGCACGGCGCTGAACAGCATCCGGTCGAGGCGGAAGCGACCGGTGTCCTGTTCGTACTCGTACTTGTTCCGCGACCCCATCGGCACCTCGACGAGGACGTCGATCACGCTGGCCTCGCCGGACGCCGCGGCGTCTGGGGCGCTGCCCTGCTCTGGCGACGTGCGCTCGTCCACGGTTCCTCCATCCCCGTCCCGCCGAAGCGTAACTCCCCGTCCGGTGCGAGCCGGTGGCGTGACGGCGCCCGCGGGATACGTCGGGGGGCTGGCGCAGCCGCGGTCAGCCGGCGCCGACCGCGAATTCACGGCCGACCAGCACCTGCCCGCCGCGGCTGAGCTCGATGCGGTAGGTGGCCGGCTCGTCCACCAGTGATCGTGGCACGATCAGGTGCAGATCGTGCTCCCCCGGCGCCAGCAGCACGGTCGACGCCGGTTCGAGTTCCTCCCCGTCGCGGTGCACCACGAGGGTGACCGGGACGCCCTCGCTTGCTGGTAGGCGGTAGGTGAACCAGAACGCGACGTCCTCACCAACGCGGAAACGGTTCTTCGCCGGCTCGGGACGCCCCCCCAGGTCGACACCGGAGGTGACCCGGGCATCGGTGACCTGCAGCGATCCGTTGGGAGGCGATGACCCGCCCCGGGGCAGCAGCAGGGCAGCGGCCAACGCGATCCCGACGAGGAGCAGGACAGCGATGGTCAGCCGCGACGACCGCTCGCGCCGTTCGGAGAGCTCGACCACGGCGAGTGGCTCGTCGTCGGTGTCGTCGAAGACCAGGACCCGTGGGCGGGGTGGGCTGGGAAGCGGCACGTCGAGCTCGTCGGCGACCGCGTCGGCGGTCGCGAGCGCGTCCTCGACGGCGTCGGGCTCCACGCCGAGTGCCCGGGCGGTCTCGGGGATCGTCAGTCCGGCCTCGTGGACGAGGACCTCCGCCTCGACGTCTGTGGTGACCCGCGCCCGCTGGGACACCACCTCGTGAGCGGCGGCGAACACCGTCGCAGGGTCGTCATCGGGTCGGACGTGGTCGCTGACCGCAGCGACGGCCGAGTCGATCTCATCCGGCGGGAGGAGCGCAGCGAGGTAGGCGCGCAGTGGGCGCTGTACGTCGGCGGACGGTGAGGAGGTCATACGCCGCCAGATGCTAGTGGGCGGCCGCGCGGACGGTGTCCGACCGGGTGGATGAACGCTTTGGCTATCCGGCCCGACCGGGTGGATGACCGCTTCGGCTATCCGGCCCGACGATCACGGCGGCGGGCCACCGCGGGATCCTGGCCGGGCACCGGCAGTTCGGCGCCGACCAGGTCACGGACCACGACGGCGGCGTCGTCGTCGCCGTAGCGGTCCCCCGGCTGCGCCGTCGCTGGGACGTAGGCCAGCCCCACCCTGTCACCGTCGGGTGTCGTCGTCGCGCTGGTGACCTGCGCAGCTGCGCGCCCCGCTCCGGTCGTCCACCCGGCGTCGGCTTGGCCCTCCAGCCGGACCCGCGCCAACCGCCGGCGGGGACGGCCCAGCATCCACATCCGCGCCACCGCCTCCTGCCCCGGGTAGCAGCCCTTGTCGAGGTGCACGTGGGTGGGTAGTAGTCCCATCTCCTCGGGCAGGTGGGGGGCGACGATCTCCCGCGCCCACCCGGGGATGCCGTGCTGCACCCGCCACGCATCCACCGCGGCGGCGTCCGCCGGTTCAGCCCCGGCGGCGGTCAGACGCTGGCGGAGCGCCGTCACCGCGTCCGGTTGGCCGACCGCGTCGAGGCGTTGCTGCCCGGCAACGACCACCACGTCACCGACCTCGGCGGCGACGCTCGACGCCACCTCGACGCCGGCGTCGGCAGCGATGTCGTGGGTCCGCGGGCCGCGCACCGCCAGAGCCGCCACGTCCCGCGCCGCGAAGCGGGCGTCGGCGAGGAACGTTCGGCTCCCGAGCGTGTCGGCCAACTCCCGTGCGGCGTCGCTGTCCTGTGTCAGGAGCACGATCCGGTCGGTGAGGACCACCACGTCGACGACGGCGAGCGGCCGGCCGCGCGCATCCAGGTGCAGGGCACCAGCCCAGCGGCCGGGATCCAGCGCCTCGACATCCTGGGTGAGCACGGCGTGGAGGTAGCTGGCCCGGTCCTGGCCGGTCACGTCGATGGCGCCCCGCTCGACGGGTGCGACGATCGTGGCGGTCATGGTCATCTCCGGGGCGGCGGTGGCAGCTCCAGACGTTCCTCGCGGCGGGCGACGGACAGCAGCACCCAACCCGCGAGCGCCAGGCTGGCGGCGAGACCGAGGGTACGGCCCACCCCCGAACCCGTCCGAGCCAGGAACCCGTCCGGCCCGAACCCGCCCGGCCCGAACCCCATGAACGGCACCCCGCCGTCGCCCCCTTGGACGCCGATCAGCACGGCGTTGGACAGCAGGGCCGTCCCCGACGCCCGGTCGGTTGCGGTCGCGACGTTCTCCAGGAAGCCACCCGCCGCCGCGGCGGCCACGAGCGTGTCGAACGCGATGGTCCGGGTCGCGCCGGCGGGGAGAGGGCCGATCTGCAGCCCATCGCCCACCACCTCACCGTCGCCGTCCAGCCGGACCGCCCCCTCCACGACGGTCGAGCCGGGGACGTAGGACAGTCCAACCGGGAGCGCGTCGGTGACGACGACGTCGGTCGCGGTGGCTTGGCTGGCGTTGGTGACCTGGACGGTCCACGTGATGCGACTCCCCACCTCGGCGAAGCCTGGGATGCTCACACCCTTGGCGACCAGCAGGGAGGCGGCGTCGACCACCGTCACCGTCGCGGTCGTCGAGGGGAACATCGCCCCGTCGGTGTTCAGCAGCGCCACGTTGGTCAACTCGGTCCCGGCGACCACATCGGCGCTCACTGTGGCCTCGAAGGTCACCACGCGCTCTCCGCCAGCCGGGACCGGTCCGATGTCGACGCCGCCGACGCGATCGTCGAGGGGGTTGCCGTCGGCGCCGCCGGCGTCGGGGAACGCCGCACCGTCGACGCGGACGCTGCCGGGGACGTACACCGTCCCGGCGGGCGTGCGGTCGGTGACCACCACCGCCTCGGAGTCGGCGTTGCCGGAGTTGATCACGCGGATCGTGTACGTCAGATGCTGGCCGAGTGCTGCGGCGACCGGCGGATCGACGTCCTTCACCGCGTCCAGCACAGCAGCCACGACCCTGGTCACGTCGGTGACCACCACGGTCACGTTGGGGTCACCGAGGCTCGTGGCGCGGACGCTGAGCTCGTCCTCCAGGCCGCCGGGCGCGCCATCGGGGACCATCACGACCGCGATCAGCGCCACGGATCCCCCCGCCGCGAGCTGCAGCGGGTCGGTGACCTCGGGCTCGTCGGCGTCCAACGTCCCGTCCGCGTCGGCGTCGACGTGCAGGGTCGTGGGGTACCCGCTGGAGCTCAGCGTCTCCAGCACGACCTCGTCGGGCAGGTCGCCGGTGTTGGTCAGGACGTGTGCGTACGTCGCCTGACCCGACCGGACCACCGTGCCAACCCGCGGCGGGCCGAGGTCCAGCCCGTGGCGGACGCTGACGGGCTGGGTGGTCCCGGCCCGCACCGTGGGAGCATCGGCGGACGTCGCCGTGGCGACGTTGACGATGACCTCACGATCGGGGTCGGCGAGGGTGACCACATCGAACGCCACCGTCGTGGACGTGCCGGCAGCCAGGTTGCCCAGCAGGAGCCCCCCGGGCACGCCCAGCGGGTTGCCGTCCCCGCTGGTGACGTCACCGATCGGGGTGCCGTCACGACGGGTCGACCCGGTGACGTACCGGGTGCCGGCCGGGGTGGGATCAGACAGCCGCACGGTGTTGGCGGCGGCGTCGCCGGCGTTGCGCACCACGAGCTCGTAGGTGGCGCGGCTGCCGGGCGTGAGCGTCTGCGGGTTCGCGGTCTTGGTCAGCGTCAGGCGCGCAGCCACCACCGTGGTGCGGTCCACGGCGCTGTCCTGGACGGTCGGGTCGACCATCGACGTGGCGGTCAACGTCAGCTCGTCGACCGTTCCGGGGGTCGCCGACACAGGGACGGTGACGGTGACCGTGACCGGCAGGGACTCGCCGGGGCGCAGCTCCCCCGTGCGGGTCAGCTGCTGTGCCACCCCGTCACCGTCAGGATCGCCGCGGACGACCGCCGCCCAGCCGCGGGCGCTGACGGCGGCGAGCAGGTAGGCGTCGGACACGTCGCCGTCGTTGGTGATCGTGTGGGGGTACGTGGCGCTCCCGCCCGGCAGCGCGTTCTCGGCCGCGCCGGGTGACACGGCGACCTTGGGGTGGACGTCGACGTCGTGCTCGATGCTGGCGCGGGCGGTGGCGCCCTCGGCCGAGGTGGCGTCGGCGACGTTGACGATCACGTCGCCGTCCACGACCGGGTCGGCGACCGTCACGGCGGTGCCCAGCACCACCGGTTCGCCCCCGACGGGCAGGTCCCCGATCAGGTAGCCACCCCCGAACGGGTTATCGACGCCTGCGACTGCGACACCGTCGTGGGTGGCGCTGCCCGCGACGTACTCGGTGTGCAGGGGCGTCGCATCCGTGATGATCACCCCGGTCGCATCCTGTTGGCCGACGTTGCGGACCGTGATCGTGTAGCGCAGGACGTCGCCGACCGTGACCGGGCCCCGGGGCGCCGGGTCAGCCGTCTTGGTCAGGTGCAGCACCGGCCCCTCGGTCACGGTGTGGACGCGGACGTCGGTGGCGTCGGGCGTGTCGTCGGCCGTGGCCAAGGCCTGGTTGGTGATCAGCGTGTCGAGCCCCGCGTCGGCGTCGACCGTCACCTGGAACACCACCCGTGCGCTGTCTCCGGGCTGCAGGGTCCCCAGCGCGTGGCCGCCGTTGGCCGCCGAGAGGGGGTTGCCGTCGCCACCTTCGTCGGGCAGCGGCCCGCCATCGAGGACCGTGGAGCCGGCGACGTAGGTGGTGCCGGCCGGGGTCTCGTCGGTCAGCTGCGCGTCGGCGGCGGGGACCGTCCCGCGGTTGCGGACCGTCAGGGCGTAGGTGATCGTCTGGCCGGGGTTGACCTGGTCGCCGGACGGGTCGGAGGTCTTGACGAGCTCCAGGGCGGGGCCGACCACGCGGGTGCGGTCGACCACGGCCGCGCGGACCACCGGGTCGGTGACCGAGACCGCGGCCAGGGTGACGGTGTCGAGCGTGCCGGGGCTGATGTCCGCCGGGACGTGCAGCACCGCCAGGAGCGCCAGGCGCGTGCCGGGCGGGAGCGGACCGGTCGATGCCAGCGTCTCGGTCTCGGTGGTCGGGTCCCACGCGCCGTCACCATCGGCATCGCGGTAGACGGCGACACGCCAGCCGTTGGAGGACGATGCCTCCAGCTGGTACGTGTCGGTGACGTCCCCGGTGTTCTCCACGATGTGGGCGTACACCGCCTGCCCGGGCGAGTGCGCATCACCGGTGCGGTTGGGCGACAGCGCCACGCCAGGTGTCACGTCGACGGTGTGTCGGACCGGGGCCGACACCGCGGTCACACCCTCGGAGGCGGCGGCCGACGCGAAGTTCTCGATCGTCGCACCGTCGGCGATCGGATCGTCGACGCGGACCTGGAACCGCACGGTGCGGGCCGGCTCGCCCGGCAGGAGATCGCCGACGTCGACCCCTGCGCCGAGCGGGTTGGGGTCAGCCCCGCCGATGTCGGCTACGGGCGCACCGTCCAACGTGGTGCTCCCCGCCACGTACCGCGTCCCCAACGGGGTCGGGTCGGTCACGGTGACGCCGGTGGCGGCGCGGTCGCCGAGGTTGCGGACGGTCACGGTGTAGGTCACCAGCTGCGACGCCGTCAGCGGGCCCGGTGCGGGCGGGTCGGCGGTCTTCACCACGTCGAGGACCGGGCTGCTGGAGACGATCTGGCTGACGCTGTCCGACGCTGCCAGGCCCCCGTCGCCGGTGGCGTCGGCGACGTTCACGACCTGGGTGTTGTCCGGCAGGGGCGCGGCGACGGTGACCTCGAACGTGACGGTCACGGTCGCCCCGGCGCGCAGGTCACCGAGCGCCAGCCCGCCGGCTTCCGAGCTCAGCGGGTTGCGGTCGCCCGTGCTGGCGTCGGGGTACGGGACCCCGTCGAGAGTGGTGGTGCCCTGACGGTAGGTGGTGGCCTGCGGCGTGTCGTCGACCAGCACGACGCCGCGCGCCGGCGCCCCGCCGACGTTGGTGACCGCGACCGTGTAGGTCAGACGCTGCCCGGGGTTGACGACGGTGCTGGGGGGGCTGACCGACTTGGCGACCTGCAGCTGCCCGGTGACGACGGTGGTGGCGTCGAACGCCGAGGCGGTGACCGACGGGTCACTGGCCGAGGCGGCGGACACGGTCGTGGTGTCCACGGTGCCCGACGGGTGGCCGCTGGGCACGTCGATCACCGCGAGCAGGTTCACAGTGGCGGCGGGGGCGACCGGACCGACCCGGTCGATCTCCGGCTCGCCAGCGTCCAGGCTCCGGTCGCCGTCGACGTCGTGGTACAGCCGCACAGCCCAGCCGTGGTCGCTCCACGCACCGAGCGTGTAGCTGTCGGTGACGTCACCGTCGTTGCGGAGCTGGTGCGGGTAGACGACCGCCGTGGGGGCCTCCACGGTCTCGGCCCCGTCGGGGGTGAGCAGCACCCGGCGGTTGGCGTCCACCGCGTGGCTCGTCGTGGCGTACAGCGGCCCGAGGTTGCTCCCGGTCGCCGATGCGACGTTCACCAGGACCGCCCCGTCGGTGACGGGATCGGCGTTGCGGACCCGGAACTCCAGGACGACCGACCCGCCGGGGGGGAGGTCACCGACCGTGTACCCGGCCGCGAACGGGTTGGTCCCATCGGGCCCGTCGGCGACCGGGGTGCCGTTGGCGGTGGCGGAGCCGGTCACGTACGTGGTGCCGCTGGGCGCGTCGTCGGTCGCCACCACGTCACGCCAGTGGTCGGTCGCGGACGGTGCGTTGGCGACGGTCACCCGGTAGGTGATCTCCTCCCCGGCCTTGACCTCGCTCCCCGGGAGCGGGCGTGACGTCTTGGTCAGCTGGGGGACCGGCGCCGAGACGATCACGTCGACGGCCGTGGCGCTGTCGCTGCGTGGGTCGCCTTGCGGGTTGCCGGCGGTGGCGGTGGCGGTGTTGCGGACCTCGCTGCCGTTGGGCAGCGGCCGGGCGAGCAGCAGCGCCACGGTGACGGTCCGGACCTCACCCGGCTCGATCGACCCCAACGCCAGCGGGAAGCTGGTCGCGGGCGGCTGGGTCTGACCGTCGATGGTGAACGATGTGTCGACGAAGCTGCCGGCCGCGGGGGTCGGGTCGTCGAGGACCACGTCCACGGCGGTGGCGACGTTGGCGTCGACCGCACTGTTGGTGACCGTGATGGTGTAGGTGATGTGCCGCCCGGGGGTCGCGACCCCGCCCTCGGGGGCCGAGGTCAGCGTGACGTCGATCACCGGGGCGATCACCGTGGTGGTGTCACGGGCCTGGCCCAGGACGTCGGGGTCGATGCGGCTGCGGGCCGTGACCGTCGCCACGTCCTGCTGGCCGCGCGGCACGTCGGGCGGGACGGTCACCACGGCGAGGACCTGCACGCTCTGCCCGCGTGGGACGACCCCGGTGTCGCCGGCCGGTTCGGTCTCGTCGGGGTCGAGGGTCCCGTCGCCGTCGGCGTCGAGGTGGACGCTCACCGGCCAGCCGCGTCCGCTGACCGCCTCGAGGGTGTAGGAGTCGGCCACGTTGCCGAGGTTCGACACGGTGTGGCGGTAGGTCACCGTCCCCGGCGACTCGCTCCGCCCGGCCTGGTCGGGCGTGACCGTCACGGCCGGGGCGTACGCCTGGTACCCGAACGCCAGGTCGTCGCGGACGTCGCCGGGACCGACCACGACGGCGACCGGGTCGTTGCCGGTGGTCAGGATGAACCGATCCGGGTCGGCCGGGTCGACCACGTAGCTGCCAGGGGGCAGGCCGCCGACGCTGAACTTCCCGGTCTCGTCGGTGGCGGTCGTGGCCAGCGCGGCCCCGTCCGCGCGGCCATCGGCGTCGGTATCGGCGTAGAGGGTCACCTCCACCCCGGCGAACGGCGGCTCCGTGTCGCCGCGTCGACCGTCGCCGTCGACGTCCTCGTAGGCGATGCCGGCGATCGTCGCGGGGCGCCAGTACCCGAAGTCGACCCCGGTCAGCTCCTCACCGGCGGCGACGGTCACCCGCTGGGACGTGGCGGTGGTCGGCTCGTAGCCGGGAGGTGGGGCGCTGACGCGGACCTCGTAGGTCCCCGACCCCAGCCCCCCGAAGCGGTAGGTGCCGTCGTCGGCGGTCGTGGTGGTGGCCACCACCGTCGCGGCTTGGTCGGGGTCGGCGACCAGTTCGAGGCCGACGCCGGCGAGGCCGCCCTCAGCGGCGCCCCGCGCGCGGTCACCGTCACGGTCGTCCCACACCACACCGGCCACGGCGGCGGGTGGCTCGACCACGATCGTGGCGCTGGCCGAGTCGTTGCTGGCGTCCGGGTCGTGCTGGTCGACGGCGACCACCCCTGCGGTGTTGGTGATGCTGCCTCCCTCGGTGGGCACCACCGCCAGCGACAGCTGCGCCGACCCGCCCGCGAGCATCGTCCCGACCGTCCACAGGCCGGTGGTGGGGTCGTAGGTGCCGTCACCGGAGGCCGCCACCAGCCGCAGTCGCGGATCGATGACGTCCTCGACGACCACCCCGGTGGCTTCCTCCTCGCCGAGGTTGGTCACCGTCACGGTGAAGGTCACGGTGTCGCCGAACCGCGGGGCGGCCTGGTCGACCTCCTTGGCGACGGCCAGGTCGGCGTCGACCGCGTTCAGCGAGACCTGCCCGCGGGCGTCACCGGGCGCGGCGGGGAACGTCGAGTCGACGTCGTGCTGGTCGGCGTCCACCACCGCCGCCACGTTGGTCACCTGCCGTACCGCCGAGACCGTCGCGCGCACGCTCAACGACACGGTCTCGCCGGAGGCGATCGCCAGGCCGGTCCAGCGCACGACGGTGGTGCCGTCGGATCGCTCGTCCACCAGCGTCGGTGCGGGTGTCGCCCCCACGTAGGCCACACCAGCCGGGAGGGTGTCCTCGACCACGACGCCCGTGGCGGCATGGCCGGTGACGCCGGCGATGCCGGCGTCGTTGGTGACGGCGATCGTGAACGTCACGTCGTCGCCCGGCCGCGGTGCGGGGTCGTCGACGCTCTTGGTCACCGCCAGGTCGACCACCTGGGGGGTGACGGTGGCGGTGGCGCGGTCGGCACCGGCGACATCGAACTGGTCGACCGCGACGATCTCGGCCACGTTGGTCGCGCCGCCGATCGCGCCGACCCCGACCAGCGCCCGGAAGGTCAGGTCGACGCTGGCGCCGGTCCCGGGGACGCCACCGGGGCGCCACGTCAGGGTGGCCTCGTCGAAGCTGCCGGGGCCGGCGGCGGAGCCGGGGACGTAGGTCAGCCCGTCGGGGAGCGTGTCGCGGACCTCCACGCCGGTGGCGTCGGCGGGGCCGGCGTTGGTCAGTCGCAGCGTGAACGTCACCTCGTCACCGAGGTTGGGGTCGTCGACGTCGACCAGCTTGGCCAGCGCGAGGTCCACCGCGTTGGGCGTGACCGTGACCTCAGCCGTGTTGTTGGCGGTAACGGGGTCGTACTGCACGGACGCGGTGACCGCGGCGGTGTTGGTGACCGGGTCGGGGCGGTCGACCCGGGCCACGATGCTGAGGCTGCGCGACGCGCCGACGCCGAGATCACCGACGTCCCACACGCCGGTGGTGCGGTCGTAGGTCGTGCCCGACGCGGCCAGGTGGCTGACGTAGGTCAGCTCCGCGGGGATCTGGTCGGTGACCTGGACCCCGCTGGCCGCATCGGGCCCGTCGTTGGTGACGGTGACGACGAAGTTGATCGTCTGCCCGGCGTCGGGGGTGGAGTCGTCGACCTGCTTGGTGACGCGGAGGTCGGCCTGCACCGGCGTGACCGTGGCGGTGCCCTGGTTGTTGGCGGTGTCGATGTCGAGCGCGTCTGAGGTCGCGGTGGCCACGTTGTCGTCCACGGCCGGCCCGTCGACCCGGGCGACGATCGTGCCGGTGGCCGACGTCCCGGACGCCAGGTCCCCGACCGTCCACACCCACAGGCCGGTGTCGGCGTCGTAGACCCAACCGGTGGTGTCCACCGCGGTGACCTGGGCGGGCAGGTCGTCGGTGACCACCACGCCGGTGGCGGTGTCCGGGCCGGCGTTGGTGACGGTCACCGTGTAAGTGACGTCGCTCCCGACGTTGGGGTTGGTGGGCTCGGCCTTCTTGGTGACCTGGAGGTCGGCGACGGCGCGACGAACACCGAAGTGGTTGCCGTCTGCGATCTCCCCGGCCGCCACGCCGACGACGCGGCTGGTGACGGTGGTCGCGACCCACCCCGCGGGCACGGTAACCGCGACGGTGTACTCGCCGGCCAGCAGCCCGTCGAAGTCGTAGGAGCCGTCGGCGGCGGACGTCATGGTCTGCGTCGACCCGCCGGACGAGGGGGTCAGCGTCACCGTGACGCCCGACAGGCCGCTCTCGGTCCCGTTCAGCGACCCGTTCCTGTCCTCGTCGACGAAGACGAGGCCCCGGATGGCGGCCAGACGCCAGCCGAAGTCGTTCCCGGCTGTGGTGGTGCCGAAGCCGTCGACGGTGACCGGCCGCGTGTCCGACGGGCGCACCACCGCCCCGGTGGGGAGCGGGGGGCCGCGGTCCACCTGCACCAGGAACCGGCCGGTCGCCACGAGCACGAACGCGTACGCCCCGGCGGAGTCGGTCGTGGTGGTCGCCAGCAACGGGTCGCTGGTACCGAGCGTGCCGTCCACATCGGCGTCGCGGAACAGGCGGACCTTCGCACCTTGGGTGCCCGGCTCCCCGACGTCCCGCAGACCGTCGGCGTCGTCGTCGTGGTACACCGCTCCCGAGATCGTGTTGGGCGCGGCGCCGCAGGCGATCGCGGCGTGATCGCTCCCGGCCGTGATGTCTCCGACCCCGGTGAGGCTGGCAGTGGCAGGGTCGACCCGGTACAGCCGGTTGGGGCGGTTCGAGGAGCTGCCGGTGGTGGCGTAGAGCATCCCGTCTCGGGTGGAGCTCAGGCCCTTGACGTGCGAGATCCCCGAGGGGGCGTTGGCGCTGTGCAACGGCGCGATCCGCGTCGCCGCGCCGGTGGCGGGATCGATCGTGATCAGGTCGGGGCTGCCCCCGTCGTTGCTGGCGATGCCGTACAGCGTGCCCGCCGGGTGGAAGGCCAGGTCGTCGACCTGCTTGTGCACGTTCGCCCCGGTGATCTCCCCGTGGCTCGCGATGGCCGCGCCCGTGACCGGGTCGATGCGGAACAGCAGGTCGGGAACGGCGCTCCCGGTCCGGGCCGCCCCGTACAGGTCACCGGTGGACTGCTGGAAGGCGATCCCGTCCACGTCGGTGTAGCTCGGGCCGAAGGGACTCGGTCGGGCCGCGAACGCGCCGGTGGAGAGGTCGACGATCCCCAGCTGGCCGGCGTTGGCCGCGTACAGGGTCGTGCCCGCCGCGTCGAACGCCAGCGCGTCGACGTCGGTGACTTCGACGCCGAACGGGCCGACCTCCGCGGCGGCTGCAGTGTCGCGCTCCACGGCGATCAGCCGGTCGGTGCCGTTCGACGCCGTGTAGCACACGTCACCCGCCGCGGCGGCCGCGGGGGGGGCGAGCAGCGGTCCGGCCGGGACGGCCAAGAGCATGGCGAGCAGCGCAGCCAGGGCGCGTCCCACCCACCGGGGTCGCGCCCCGCCCCGTACCTGCTCGGCCACGTCGGCTCCTCGAGACGCAGGCCGGAGCCCCCAGCAGGGCCCGGACCTCGGGGAAGGTATCGGCCAGCGAGGCGGGGGGTCTGTAGTGGAGATGGATCATCACCACGATGCGGTGGATCCCCCGGGCAAATCGGTCGGGCCACGACCGCCTGCGGCGACATGAGTGGCTCGTCGGGCCACCCGGGTTCAGGTCAGCGCGCCGCGAGCGTCGTCGCCGGCAGGCTGGTCGACGACCCGTGCGATGTCGCGGACCGCGGGGACCCCACTGGTCCTGGCCAGCACACGGCCGTCGGCGTCGACCAGGAACAGGGTCGGGACGCGCAGGACGTGGTGGTGGCGGGCGAGCTCCAGATGGTGGGCGACGTCGACGGCCACCCACGCGAACCCCGCGCGGGCGTCGCCCACCTCGGTCAGCACGCGCTTGACCGTGCGGCACGGCGCGCAGGTCGGCGAGGTCAACAGCAACCCGCGCACCGCGACGGTGTCGTCCCCCAACCCGACCGCGCGCAGCTCCGCCGGGGAGAAGCCCGCGCCGGCGGGGCGGCGGACCTGCCCTTCGCGGCGCCGCCACCACGCCCCGACCAGTGCCACGCCGCCGAGGACGGCGACGACCACCGCCAGGCGCACGAGCAGATCCTCCACCTGCGGTCAGGCTCCCCGCGACCGCAGCCGCTGGCCGACGAGGTACAGCTCGCACCCCACGCAGATCCCCGTCAGCGCCAGCAGCGCCGACAGCGCCAGGACCACGCCGGTCAGGACCCACCCGACCGTCTGAGCCCCGACGGCGAACGCCGCCAGCGCTGCCAGCGTGAACACCAGGCCGCTGGCCTGCGCGAAGCGGGGCGGGCCCTCCGGCTCGGTCTCCGGGGGCGGCCCCAGGTCGAAGCGGCGCTTGACGGCCCGGAACAGGTTGCCGTACGGCGACCACCGCAGCCCGGCGATCGCGGCGACGGCGAACGCCGCGGTCTGCCAGGCGACCAGCGCCATCCCGACCGGCCCGCGGATGATCAGGGCCAACGCCAGCACGGTCATCGTGATGGCCGCCGAGAAGCGGGGGCCACGGACGTCGATCTGCTGTTGCTCACGGCGGGGAACGGTCTCACTCATGTCAAGCTCCACGTGAGGGTTACATCCTGCTCGGTCAGGAGAGGGGCCAGCGCCGCTTCGGGCACGGTCTCGATGCCCTCCACGAGATCGGCGGCCCCCAGCCCCCGGGCGGCGAGGTCCTCTTCGACCGCCAAGACGCGGACACCGCTGGCGAGCAACGCCCGCAGGTCGTCCTCCGCGGTCGCGGCCGGGACGTCCAGGCCCCCGATCGTGGCCGGCCGGACGTGCGCCCCGGCCAACCCCAGCTCCACCCCGGCGGCCTTCAGCACGAGCGTGAGCTCGACGTCCTCGGCCAGCGCGTAGGCGTTGAGGTCGATCACCGGGTCCGCCGCGCGGGGCGCGCCGGGATCGGCGTTGCGCAGCACCGACAGCACACGGGTCACCATCGCACCACCCCCCTCACCGACCGACCCCGAGGACCACGTCCCCGTCCCGGACGAACCGCCACAGGTCGCCACCGTCGCCGGGCAGCACCCCCGGAACCTGGTTCTGCGCCGCCCCGTCGGCGAGGTGGCCCTGGTCAGCGACCCAGCTCAGCAGCCCGCCGTGGAGGCCCTGTCGGAGCAGCGCCGCCACGTGCGCCGCGGAGGTCGAGCCGGCGGCGCTGGTGCGCACCCCGTCGCCGTAGGCGTACACCGCCACGCGGTGACCGCGGCCGATGGCTTGCTCGGCCAGCTGCAGAGCCGCGACCGTGGCGCCGTCGTCGGGGCCGGTGCCCAGCACCAGCGTCAGCGTGCGGCCGGTCGGCCGCGTCATGAGCGCCCTGCCTGCGTCACAGCCACGCCCTCCGATCCGACCAGTCGACGAGGAGGTCGACCGTGTCGCCGAGCGAGATCGGCTTCACGCCCTCGACCAGACGGTGCACGGCGCGGCGGGATAGCGCCTCCTGTTCCGCCACGATCCGGACCCCGGCCGCGTGCGCCGCCGCGAGCGCGTCGCTCCACGTGTGTCCGGCCCGGGCCAGCGTGACCGCGTCCTCGACCAGCACCAGCACGACGTCGTCACCGCCACCGCTCAGCTGGCGCGCCAGGCGCACCGGATGGGCGACGTCGGCGGCCTGCAGCGGGTCGCGGGCGGTCAGCAGGACGACGTTCACCGGCGGACCTCCGGGGCGCGCCGCACGAGCAACCGCACAGCCTTGTTGCCCTTGAGGTCGCGGACGCGGGCCACATCGATCACCTGATGGCCGGCGCGGTCGGCCCACCGCGCGAACGCCGCCGGGGCCCCCTGCATGTCGGTGAGGACCTCGAGGCATTCGCCGGCCTGCACCTCCATGATCCGCCGCATCGTGGCGACCACCCCGGCCTGGTAGGTCTTCCCGCGGGCATCCACCGTCGCCACCGGCACGGGGGCAGCGACGCCGGTGACGTCGGGAACCGCCCGCACGATGCCCTCGCTGGAGGTGACCGTCGCGACAGCACCGGCCGCGGCCAGCGCCCCGTCGAGCAGGCCCCGCGCGAGCGCGTCGCCGACCGCGCCGTCGGCCTCACCGACCAGGCGCAGCCCGACCTCCAGCCCCTCGACCTGGACGGCGTCGGCGTCGCGGGCGACCATGCGCACCTCCGGGAAGGCCCCACGCAGCGCCTCGACGGCAACGACCGCAGCAGCCTGGAAGTCGCGCTGACCGGCCTTCCCCGCCACTGCCGAGACGAGTCGCCGACCGTGCTCCCGGGCCAGACGCTCGGCACGATCCTCGCCGTCCGCCAGGTCACGGACGACCTCGGTGAGGATCCCCACCGCGAGCTGGCTCCCGGGCGGGATGGCGTCGGGGCGCCCGCCGTCTGCCTGCTCGCGTGCGACGTAGACCTTGGCGGGGCGGCCGCCGCCGGGCTGCTTGCGCCGGCCGGTGACGACCAACCCGGCCTCTGCCAGCGTGTCGAGGTGCGTGCGGGCCACGTTGGGGTGCAACCCGAACATCTCGGCCGCCTCGCGAGCGCTGACCGGCTGGCCCTCCGTCCGCAGCCGCCGGTAGATCCCGGCGCGGGTCGGGACCGCCAACGCATGCGCCACCGAGATCCCCTCTTCCTCGGTGGCCGCGTCGGCCACGGTCTGCGACGCCACCGTCGCCCTCCTGACACAACGGTTCGCACTGAATGCAACCCACCGAACACCGAGGCGCCCAGCCCGGCAGTGACAACAGTGAGAACCTACCGAGGCGGCAACGTTCACACCAAGGACCATCCCGGCGCCCCACGCCGTTGCACCCCGCCGCACCGGTAGCCTGCCACGGGTACCGAAGGAGACCAGCGTGCACCTGCTGGTGCTCACCCAACGCGCCGGCGGCGGGAAGTCGCTGCTGCCCTCGCTGGAGTACCTCGACCACACCCTCCAGGACGCACGGCTGGACCCCTCGGCGCTGACCGGCGTCGGCGAGTGTGACGTGATCGTCATCGACGCCACCGCCGACCTGCGGGAGGCTGCCGCCACCTGCCGGTCGGCGGCCGTGAACATCTTCGACACGCCGGTGCTGGTCGTGATCTCCGAAGGGGGGCTGGCGGCTCTGAAGTCGACCTGGGGCTTCCACGACTGGCTCCTGCCGCACGCGTCACCTGGCGAGGTCGAGACGCGCCTGCGGCTCGTCGCCGACCGTGCGGAGACGGCCCGCGCCAACCGCAAGGCCGAGGTCGGTGACCTGGTGGTCGACGAGGACAGCTACCAGGTTCGCCTCCGCGGCGAACCACTCGACCTGACCTACAAGGAGTTCGAGCTGCTGAAGACGCTGGCGGGGAGCCCCGGCCGGGTGTTCACCCGCGAGATGCTCCTGCAGGAGGTGTGGGGGTACGACTACTTCGGCGGGACCCGGACGGTGGACGTGCACATCCGGCGGGTGCGCGCCAAGCTCGGCCCCGAACACGAGTCGATGGTCGCGACCGTCCGCGGCGTCGGGTACAAGATGGTCCCGCCCGGCGAGCGGGCGTGATCAGCCGCTGCCGTCGCTGACGTCGATCACGACCAACGATCCTGGCTCCACCTCGGTCCCGGCCGAGGGCCGCTGCTCGACCACCGTGCCGGCGGCCGCCCGGCGGGAGGCGGGGCGGAGCCGCACCCGGAGGCCGTGTCGCTGCAGGACCTCGACGGCCGCGTCCTGCGACGTGCCGACGACCTTGGGGACGGTCGCGTGCGCGACGGGGCCCGGATCGGGGAAGCCACGCACCGGCAGCTCCCGGACGGCCAGCGCCATGTAGTCGGCCCACATGTGCGCCGGGATGCTGCCCCCCGTGACGCGGCGCCACGTTGTCCCGGCCGCCTCGACGCTGAGCATCCGACCACAACCCACCCTCTGTCCCGGCGGGCAGGTCGGCAGTTCGTAGCCCACCCACGCCGCGGTCGCGTACTGCGGGACGAAGCCCACGAACCACGCGTCGCGCCAGTCGCTGGTCGTGCCGGTCTTGCCTGCCACGGGGCGGCCCAGGGTGCGCCCCACCACCGGTGCGGTCCCGGCCGAGCTCGGCGGGCCCTGCAGGATGTCGGTCAGACGCTGGGCGACGCTGGGATCGATGGCCTGCTCGCAGTCGGGCTCGTGCTCGTAGATCGCCGCGCCGTCCCGGTCCTCGACCCGGGCGATCACATACGGGCGGCAGCGGACGCCGTCGTTGGCGATCGTGGCATAGGCGGCTGCCATCTCCAGCGGGTAGACGTTGGCCGTGCCCAGCGCGATCGAGCACGAGTTGTCGCCGAACTGGTCGAGGTTCGGGGAGTGTTCGATCCCCACACGCCGTGCCATGTCGCGCACCTGCGAGACGCCGACCGCCCTGGCGAGCTTGACGAAGTAGACGTTCACCGACGCCTGGGTCGCCGAGTACATGTCGCGCGGGCCACGATCGCTGCGCGAGTAGTTGTGCGGCGCGTACGGCTCGCGCTCGGTCCCGCAACCGGGGACCGGCTCGCCCGACTCGGTGGTCGTCTCCCACCCGGGCGGGGCACCCTGCGACAGCGCTGCCGCCGCGACGAACGGCTTGAACGCCGATCCGGGTTGGCGGCCCAGCCGGCCGCCGCCGCCGGGCACCAGCGGGTAGACCTTGGTGACCTCGCACACCCGCTGCTCGGGTGGGCAGTCACCGAACCGTTTCGGGCCCACCGCCATCGCACGGATCGCCCCGTCGGAGGGCTCGATCGTGACCACACCGCCCAGGGGATCGGAGATCGGGTCGGTCAGCCATGCGTCGAGCGTGTTGTCGGCGTGGCGGTCCAGGACCGGGTCGAGGGTCGTCACCAGCGTCACGCCGCCCTCCAGCACCCGTCGCAGTCGCTCCTCGGGGTCCGCGCCCAGCGCGGCCTGCAGCTTCGGCTGCAGGTCGATGGCCGGGTCGTAGGCGACGCGCTTGACCCACTCGACGAAGAAGGGCTCGACGGGCCCGGGCTCCTGGCGGATCGTCAGCTGCAGCTCGCGGGTGCGGGTCTCTCGGCCCTGCTCGGCGGTGATGAACCCGTTGGCGACCATCTGTGACAGCACGATGTCGCGCCGGGTGCGGGCCGCATCGGGTTGGCGCAGCGGGTTGTACCGCTCCGGTCCGCGGAGCAGGCCGGCCAGCAGCGCCGACTCCACCAGGCCGAGGTCGGAGATCTGCTTGGAGAAGTAGAAGCCGGCGGCGGTCCCGATGCCGTACACACCGTTCCCGAAGTACGCCGTGTTCAGGTACCGCTCGAGGATGTCGTCCTTGGTCAGCTGCCGTTCGAGCTGCACCGCCCACACCGCCTCGGTGATCTTGCGTTCGAGCGTCTGCTCGCGGCTGAGCAGGATGGCGCGGACGTACTGCTGGGTGATGGTGGAGGCCCCCTCCTCGATCTCGCCGGCGCGGTAGTTGGTGATCGCCGCTCGGACGATCGCCCGGTGATCGACACCGCGATGCTCGTAGAAGCTGGCGTCCTCGGTGGCGATCACGGCCTGGCGGGTGATCGCGGGGATGTCGGACAGCCCGACCCGCACCCGGTGGACCGGCCCGTGCAGCTCGGCGAGGAAGGTGCCGTCGGCCGCGACCATGTACGAGGTCAGCGCCAGCGGTGGGTGGTCTCCAGGCGGCGGCAGCGGCGGGACGTCGAGGATCGTCTCGTCGACCAGCGCCACGGCGCGGTCGGCGAAGAGGGGGACCGGGAGCAGGATGGTCGAGACCAGCAGCGCGCTGGCCGCCAGGACCGCGGTCAACTGCAGCAGCCGGACCGCGATCCGCGCTGCACGTGTCAAGTCGCGACCCTCACGCTGTCTTCACTCAGCGTGGGGTCATCTAGACGTAGCGTTCAGTGCGCCGGCCCGCCCGTTCGGGCAGTCATGTCAGCGACGAACGCCACATCGGTCCAGCGCCGCGTGAAGCCCTCGTCGCGGTACAGGCCGACGCCGGCCTCGTTCGCCTGGTCGACCCACAGGATCGCCTCGCCGCAGCCGCGGTCCGCCAGGTGGGCCAGGCCGGCCCGCAGCAGTGCCCGGCCCAACCCCGAACCATGCACGTCGGGATGCACGGCCAGGTTGTAGACCTCCCCCCTGCCGTCCGGTCGCACCTTGGTCCAGTGCAGGCCGACCAGCTGACCCGAGGGATCCTCTGCGACCAGCAGGTCGCTCGGATCGAACCACGAGTATGCGGCTCGCTCGTCGAGGCGTTGACGATCCCACCCGGACTCGGCCGTCCCGGCGTAGGCCGCAGCGAGCACGTCGACGAGTTCGTCGTCGTCCTGGCCTGGGCGGAAGGCGCGCACCTCGACGCCGTCGGGGAGCTCCACGGGTCCGACACGATCGAGCGACCGACCCAGCACGGCCAAACGTCGGTCCACCGAGAGACCGGCGGTCTCCGCGCAGCGGCGGTCACCAGCGCGGGCGTGGCGGACCCAGATCCGTAGCCGTGCCGCGCCGTGACGCGCGGCGACCCCGAGCGTCGCCTGCAGCAGCGCGACCGTCGCGTCGTCGCAGGCGGGCCGGTCGCGGTCCACGGCGAGGTCACCGCCAGCGGCCCCGCCATCGTCGCCGGCAGCGTCATCAGCGGCGGGCACCACCACGCCGGCGTACCCGACGGCGCTGCCGTGCGCGCGCGCCAGCATCGGGATCCAGCGCCGCGGCTGGTCACCTGTCTCCGCCAGCGCCTGCAGGCGGGCACGTTCGGACTCGTCGATCAGCGGGGCATCGACGCGCGCCTCGAGCGTCTCGATCAGGCGCAACGCCGTCGGGCTGTCGGCGGCGTCGACCAGGTCGACGGTCACGTCGCCGCGGGTGGCCAACCGCTCTTCCGCGTCCCCGCGCACCCGCCCTCCTCGGCACGCTTCCGGTCGACCTCGTCGCTCGCAGCACCACCCGTCGCCAGGCTAACGGTGCTGGACGGCGTCCTTCGGCGCCTCGGCGCAGATGGGGTGCGGGGAAGGTCGGCGGCCGGCGAGTGGTTGGCAGGGGTGGTCGCCGCCGGTAGCATCGGCGCGCTGCGGTGGCGCCGCCGAGCGGGCCGCTAGCTCAACTGGCAGAGCAACGGACTTTTAATCCGCTGGTTGCAGGTTCGAGTCCTGCGCGGCCCACCGCGTACGTGATGCACCGGGAGCTGTGGAGCAGTTTGGAGTGCTCGTCACCCTGTCAAGGTGAAGGTCGCGGGTTCAAATCCCGTCAGCTCCGCTCAGAACGGCCGTGATCGGCGGTTCTGCAACCCGGGTCGGGTAGCTCAGTAGGTAGAGCACGCGACTGAAAATCGCGGTGTCGGCAGTTCGATTCTGCCCCCGACCACCACTCAAACAGCCGCTAACGACGCCGACGGGCTGTCCCCTTCAGGGGTCCCCCGTGCGGGCCAAGAAGCACCGCCCCCGTCGCCAGCGCGAACAGCAGCCGGTCCTCGAGCGGGCTCAGGCGAGGAACGCGCTCAACGAGCTCCGAGGCTGGCAGCGCGATACCCACTGCTGCAGCTCAGCCTCGGCGTGCGCTTCGGCGACATCGCCGGACTGACACCGCAGGACGTGGACCTCTCCCGCGGGGTGGTTCACATCCGTCGCTGCTATTCGGCCCACAGCAACACCATCCGCGCGACCAAGAACCACCGGCGCCGCACCCTCGAGCTCCCCCGGCTCGTCCGCCCGACCTTGGAGCGACTCACGCTCGCCGCCTGTGACCCTGCCCCGCTGCCTGACCTCGCTGACAGCGAGCTGGACGCGAGCCCCTTCATCAAGCGCTGGCTCACCAGACCAGCACCGGCCGGCCACCCTCCCTGACGTCGTTCAATCGGGCGACCGTTCGGCCGGAGGTGTGCGGACCACCCGACGCCCCCCGCGTGACGGCGACGCCCGCCACGTCGCGGCGGGTCCGTGACCCGCGGCAGCTGCGCCTGTTCGACCCGTTCCGGCCGATCCCCCACGCCAACTTCCCCTCGTGCTCGACCTGGCGGCGGACCACGCGGCCCACGGTTGGAGCCCGGCCACCACCAAGAAGGTCCGTCGAGCGATCAACGAGGTTCTCGCGGACCTGCCCGCAGGCCGCACCATCCATGCCAGCCAGGTCACCGCGGCGCTCAACGCCAGCGACCTCCCGGCCGGGCACACCTTGCGCATGCTCGACCAGGTCGCGCCGCTCGAGGACGACCGCACCCCGGCCCTGGTCGCGTGGTTCGACCGGCAGATCGCGGGGCTGCCTGCCCGCATGGCTGACGAGCTGCGGTTGTGGTTCACCGTGCTGCACCAGGGCCACACCACCCCGCCATGCACCCGGCCGCGTTCGCCGACCACGATCAAGACCCGCCTCCGCTGGGCCATGCCGACCCTGCGCGGCTGGGCCGCCGCCGGCCACACGTCGCTGCGCGAGATCAGCCGCGCCGACATCGCCGCCGCCCTGCCGCCCTCGGGCAACCCCCGCGCCACCCTGGGGGTGGCGCTGCGGTCGATCTTCGCGACCCTCAAGGCTCACAAGGTGATCTTCACCAACCCGGTCACCCGCACCGACATCGGCCAGTTCGAACGACGCCAGCCCCTGCCGGCCGACCTCGACCAGATCCGCGACGCGCTCGGCTCCGCCGACCCTGCCCGCGCCGCGATCGCCGCGCTCGTGGCCTTCCATGGGCTGCGCTCCGCCGAGCTGTGCCGACTGCACCTGACCGACAGCCTCGACCGGCGGCTGCACCTCGACCAACGAACCATCCCGCTCGCCGCCCCGGTCACCGTGCGCGTGGCGGCCTACCTCGATCACCGCAACCGCCGCTGGCCCAACACCGCAAACCCGCACCTGTTCGTCACGTCCCGCTCCGCGCTGGGCACCGGCCCCGCCGGCCCAACTGGATCTGGCGCACCCTGGGCATGTCCCCCATGCGCTGCGCCAGGAGCGCATCCTCGACGTGGCCGTCGCTACCCGCGGCGACGTGCGCCGGCTCGCCGACCTGTTCAACGTCACCATGCGCACCGCCAGCCGCTACGCCGACGTCGCCATCGACCATCCCGACCTCAGCGGATAGAAACCACTCCGACCATCGGGAAGGACTCAACACTTGCCGTGGTGGTCCTGGCTGCTCATCGCGGTCTCGGCTGTCGGCGCCATGCTCGCGGTGGCTGCACGCGCCGCCAGCCGAGACCAAGACGCCCTGCGGAAACTGCTCCGGCTGGTGCCCGACTGCCTGGCGCTCTTCCGTGACCTCCTGCGCGACCCTGACACTCCGCGCCGCGCCAAGCTCGTCGCCGGCGCCACCGTCGCCTACCTCGCCCTGCCCATCGACCTCATCCCCGACTTCATCCCTGGGCTCGGTCACCTCGACGACGTTCTCATCGTGGCCTGGGCCATCCGCCACATCATCGCCACCGCCGGACGCGACCGGGTCGCCGCCCACTGGCAGGGCGACCCCGCCACCCTCGAGCGGATCCTGCGGCTCGCTCACGTCACGTGACAACCGTTCGCCGGCCACAGTTCCTGAATCCAAGGTCGCGCCACTCATCATGGGCCACCCCCCGACCCCTGAGTTCCCGCCCGTGAACCCTTCAGAAATCCCGAACCGCTCGCTTTCGCGGATGAATGCCTCGAACGCCGCGCGCGGTCCATCCTGGCCATCGGACCGTTCGCACGACCCGGCCGCCGAGCGCTTCAGCGCGCTCCTCATGTGGCAGGGTCGTCTATGTCGCTGGGGCGTGTGGTGAAGGGTAGGTCGCCCGGTTCTCGGACGTGGATGCCGAAGCGTATGAGATCTTCGAGCAGCTGCGTGTCGTCGTGCAGGGTGCTGGCCGTGTGGGGCCAGCTCTGCCCGAAGGTGGGAGGGTGCTCGCTCTGGTGGTCGAACAGCGTGTGACCGCGAAGCTGTCCTGACGGGTCGTGCTGGATCCCGCCGTAGAGGGCCCACCAGCCGTCACGTCGGAACGCGGCCGCCCACGCCTGCGACCTCGACCGGTCGGTGCCGGCCCACAGGGCAGCCGTCACCCCGTAGCGCCCCGCCGCGACCTGCGCCGTCAGCTTCGCGGCGGCGGGGGCGTCGGGTGGCGTGGCGATCGTCGCCAGCCGGCGCACGCGCAGCTCCTGCGTTGGGAGGTTGGTGAGTAGGGCCTGCAGCGCCTCGAGGACGGCTCCGACGGGGCGGGTCGCCGTGTAGCAGGCCCCCATCGGCTCGGGCAGGTCGTAGCGTCCCCCCTCGTCGGGCTCATCGGGGAGGCTGGCGAACCACCAGGGGCTGTCGCGGATCGTGGCGTCGGAGAGCCGGTAGCGCCACACGCGGTAGACGGTGCGGCTGCGTGTCGGTTCGGCGGGGAAGCGCGCCAGGCTGCCGGCTTGCTGTGATGGCCAGCCCAGCCGCATCAGGCAGCCAGGGTCCGCGCCACCCGCCGGGACGCGGCCAACACCTCCTCGATCCGGCCCGCGCGCAGCTGGTCCAGCGGCCGGGCGCCGTCCCACGACGGCTGTGGCGAGCTCAGCCAGGACGCGATCGTCCACGACGTCGCAACCGATGGCGTCAGGGTTTCGACGACCTCTCGGACCCCGGGAAGGACCCGCCGACCGTCGAACTGGAACACCGGGTAGCCGACCTGGCCGCTGCGCAGCTCGAGCTTCAGCAGCCCTTGGTCCGCCGACACCGCCTGCTTGGACTTGCCGAGCAGGTCAGCGACGTCGCGCTGTCGGTAGACCGGCCCCAGCTGCTCCGCCCAGGCCCGGTCGTCGGCGTCCTGGGCGAGCAGCCGATCGACCTGCCGCCGGGTCTCTTCGGAGGCGTCCTGGTATCGCTGGAGCAGTGCCGGCATCCGCATTGCGTTCACCTCGTCAACGTCAAGACATTCTGCCGCATTGACATTGTTGATGCAATGGCGGGACCGATCCGGCCGACGCCGCGCTGGCCGCGGGGTGATGCTCGGGTGATACTGGCGCCTATGCCGTGTGCCACATTCACCACCACGTTCCGTGACACACCGTCGACCTTCGCGCGTCGAAGATCTGCGGTTCAGCCCGCACTCGCGTCCGTCGCGTTGGATCCGTCGCAGGGATAACTGGCGCCATGGGGAAGAGAACGACTCCGATCAGGGAGACGAGCGGATGTGGCGAGGGTTATCTGGCGGGTTACCGCGCCCACGCTGTCATGCTTTCGAGTATCCAGAAGCCCACGCTGAGTCCGAGCACAGCGGCCAAGGCCCCGACCATCCGCCCGTAGCCGGGTCGGCGGATGCGAAAGCAGCCGTCCAGAAACGCCTTGTCACGCTTGTCGCGTGCCCAATCGTGCCCACCGCAAGGGGACTGGAGCTTTGAAAACGCCGTAGGTTGCCAGCTTTTTCCCTAGTCGAGTGTGGGGTGCAACTGAAAATCACCGTGTCGGCAGTTCGATTCCGCCCCCGACCACCACTCCACCGGCTATCGCCGCGGCGTCTCGGACACGGTTCGGATACGGGTCTCGTCGGTCAGGATCCACCGAGAGCATCGTCGGCGTGCTCGGCGGATCAGCGGAAGCGCCTCGTTGCTCGCCACGGACAGCTGCAGCAGCATCTGGAGTGATGCCCACCCGCCCGAGCGAGCGGTCGGCGACCCCGGCGTCGAGCTTGGCGTTCGGCGGCCTCGAGCGCGCCGGCTTTCCTCCTCCGCCGCTTCCAGAGATCCCGTCCGGGCGCCATCCTCCGGTGTTGCCCTGCCCCAGATCCCCCCTTGGGATTCGGTCGGTGGCGGTTCCGCCGTGCGGTGGCGCCGACGCCGACGTCATCCGAGAACTTGTGCGGGTGCGCGACGGCCGCCATTGACAGTCGGCGGGTGTGATGCTGCGATCGCCCCGACCGTGGGGCCCCGACGAGCACGGTGGAGTGGTTCACTCGCCCGCAGCAAGTCTGGACAGTGCCCGGGGTCGCCACTCACCGAGGAACAGGAACGGGGATGCCGAACACGCTGGACCAGACCTTCCGCGTCGACCAGCCGCGACCGAATGACCTGGTCGGTGAGCCGCTACTCCTCGCCGGGATGGGAGGCGGGTTCGAGGCCACAATCGACATCCGCGTCCGCGACGCCGAAGGCAGGGTCCTGGTCGAAACCCACACGATGAGCACGAACCTCACGTCTCCCTGGCAGGCGTCCATCGACCTGCCGAGCCCGCCGCCGACGACGCGAGGGGTGGTTGAGGTCGGTCCCAGCACCGGCGCGGATGAGCACCCGGGCGTGGTCTCCATACCGGTGTTCTTCGGCACGGCGATCACCCCAGGTTTCCGCAGCTTCTTTCACTACACCGTCCAGCCCGGGGACACGTTGTCGGGGATCGCGGCCGATCAGGCGCCGCTCTACATCGGCAGCGGCTGGCAACCGATCTTCGAGGCCAACCGCCACATCATCAGCGATCCGGATCTGATCCACCCCGGCATGATCCTGCGGCTGCCGTCGGACTTCTGACGAACGGCGTTGGGCGGGAGGGCGGAGCGCGAGTCACCAGTGACAGCGCCGCGGCGATTTCGCCTCGCGGCGCTTTCACCGAAAGCCTCCCCATGGGCGTCCCGCCGTCATCCTCAGGTCGGACGGCGCCGCCTGCATCGGAGTGGGGCGCCGAGGACACTGAGGCTTGAGCTGGGGCCCGGCGTAACGCAGAGACCGGACGCAAGTGGAAAACGGGCGCCGGACTTGACATCAGCGCTGGACCTCGCCGTAGCCCGCGTCGCGCGCTCGCGCGACTGCCGCGGCGCGGTCGGTCACGTGCAGCTTCGTGAAGATGTTCGAGACGTGGTTGCGGACGGTCTTCTCTGACAGGAAGAGCCGCGAGGCGATTGCGGGGTTCGTGAGCCCGCGAGCGACCAGGTCGAGGACCTCACGTTCCCGCTGCGTCAGGAGGGGGAAGGCCTGTGGATCGGGCATCCGGCGCTCGTCCGTCCGGCGTCCGGCCGAAGAGAGAACCCGCCGTGCGATGGAACCGTCGAGTACGGCCTGGCCCGCAGACACCGCATGGATCGCCCCCGCGAGCTCCGCCCGGCCCGATTCTTTGAGGAGGTAGCCATGAGCGCCCGCCTCGAGTGCGGCGAAGACCGATCGGTCGTCTTCGAGCATGGTCAGGACGAGCACGGCGATGTGAGGCCACCCCGCGGTGATGCGTCTCGTCGCCTCGACGCCATTCATTCCCGGCATGTGGAGGTCCATCAGCACGATGTCCGGCTGGAGCTCTTCTACCGCCGAGATGGCTTCTGTGCCGTCGGAGGCGCTGCCGACAACAACAACGTCCGGCAGCGACGCAAGGATCGCGGCCAGTCCTTCGCGGAAGAGCGCGTGGTCGTCGACCACCAGCACACGCCGGGGACTCATCTGCTCGCCATGGGCAGAGCGGCCGTGACGCGCAGGCCTCCGCCTGGATCGGCGGACAGGCGGACCTCTCCTCCGAGTTCTGCGGCGCGTTCTCGCATGGAGCGGAGACCGACACCTGGTGGAGGGTGCCCGCGGATGCCCGCGCCGTCGTCCTCGACGACGACCCGCAGGGCGTCCTCACGGACCTCCAGCTGGACGCGGCAGGAGGAGGCGCGTGCGTGACGGACCCTTGGTGAGGGCCTCCGCGACGATCCGGTAGGCAGCGACCTCCACCGCAGCCGGCAGATGGTCCAGGTTCCCCTCGGGTTCGACGCGGACTCTCAGCTCCGGTGTCGTGAGTTGCCGGGCCAGTTCCTCCACTGCGCGGAGGAGCCCCAGCTCGTCGAGGGCCGCTGGACGGAGCCCTTCGACCAGCGTGCGTATGACCCGCACAGTGTCGCGCACCCGGCGCGTCACCTCGTCGAGACGTGCTCGCAGGACCTCGGCGTCGTCTGCCTCCAGGCTTGCCTGTTCGACCCGCAGCGCGATGGCGGCGAGCGTGGGACCGAGCTCGTCGTGAAGGTCACGCCGGATGCGACGGCGCTCCTCCTCCCGGGCGGTCAACAACCGGGCACGGGAGGCCAGCAGCTCGTCGTGGAGGCGGTCCGCGTGCAGCGCGACCGCGACATGGCGCGCAAGGTCCTCCAGCAGCCGCTCCTCGGACGGATGGAGATGATCGCCTTCTCGCAGGGCCACACGGAGGCTGCCGACCGGTTCGCCGCGGAACGCGAGCGGGATGTCGCGCCCGGGGCCGGTCAGCTCACCGACCCCGACCAGGTCCCGCCCGTCCACCCGGATCGAGGCGCCCGCGAGCCGCAGCGCCTGCACGACCGCTTCGGTGACGCCCTCCAGCAGGCGGTCACGTTCGCCTGCCGCCGCGAGATGCTCGCCGAGGCGGGACAGCGTCGTGTAGGGGTCTTCCCGTTCGCCGTAGAGCAGCCGGTTCGTGAGGCGCTGCGCCCGCTCCCGCAGCGGTTGAACGGCCAAGGCCACCAGCCCGGCGGCGATGAGTGGCGCGCCTGCGGTCCCCCCGAGAACGCCGCCGAGCGCCGCAACGGTCCCCACGTACACGACCAGGATCATCACCGTCGTGAGGCTGTAGACGAGCGACCGCCTGATGACCAGATCAACGTCCCACAGGCGGTGGCGCACGATCGCCACACCGACGGACGCGGGCAGCAGGCCCACACCGAGCGACGCCGGCAGCGCGCTTTCGGGCCCGAGCGCCACGGAGGACCCGATAACCAGGACCATTGCGCAGGTTCCGAGCAGGGCCCACTTGAGCTGCGCGCGCTCGACGCCGTTGGAGCGGGCGAAGCGCCACGCGAACGACGACAGGCTGGCGACGAGCGCCGCCAGCGCCAGCGCGAAACCGACGTCGTACACGCGCCGTCCGCCCACGACCGCGAGCGGGTTCGTGACGTCGGCCGACGGCTCGACGTTGATCTGCCCGTAGGGCGTCAACGCCCAGCCCACGACAAGGACCACAAGCGCGAGCCCGGTCCACAGCTCGACGATCCGCCACCGCGGCCCGTGGAGGCGACCGTTCGGGAACCGGAGCACCAGCCACGTTGGGATAGCCCAGAGAGCAGGGACCCAGACCCACGTCGAGATCCAGATCGCCCACTCGGGCAACGGCCATCCCCTGGGGAGCCCCAGGTTGCCGTAGGCCTCGAGCGCGTAGGAGAGGGTGAAGCCCCACGCGATGCCGGCAGCCACGCGGGCGACGGCATTGCCCGGTTGGTGCCGGGCCACCACCACCGCCACCGCCGAGAACGACACGGCGGCGATCACGGCGAACAGATCGAACTGAGCCACGAAGCCCTGGAAGCCCGCCCGCCCCTCGAGCAGGGCGACGACGATCAGTGCTGCCGTCAGCAGCAGCACCGGAGCGGCTGCGAACGCCGGGAGCAGCCGGCCCGGCGGCCAGGCGGGCGCACTCAGGCCGTCTGGGGGCGCAGGTGCGGTGAGGTTCACCGGCGAAGGATCCCTCGCCGCACGCGACGGAGCACGTTTCGCGACGTCCCGTCCCGCAACCGGCATCAGGACGTGACCTCCACCAGACCGCGCATCCCGGCATGCAGTGAGCATGCGTCGCGATACACGCCCGGCCTGTCGAAGCGGTGCGCCACCAGACCTTCGACCTGCATCGGGGCGGAGAACCCCGCACCGATGAGGTCATGACGGTGCCGGCCTTCCCAGCGCCACGTCACCGTGCTTCCGACCGGCACGACGATCGCGTCCGGCTCGAAATCGTCGTTCGTGACACGGTGGTCACCCCGCGCACACGGGGACCCGCCGCGATCTGCACTGAAACCAGCCACCATCCCGCGACGACCGCGGCCGCAACGAGGACACGGCAGCGGCAAAGCGGCCGGGACGGGTCACGGGCGCGACGTCACGTAGCGGCGGGTCGGCGGCACGTTCAGGGAAACCAGGATGATCACCTGCACGGCGGCGAACACGAACGCCTCCTGTTCGCCCTCGATGATGATCTTCTGCACCGATCCCCACAGGAAGTGCACCGCCAGGATGACGTTCGCCAGCAACCAGCCCCGACGCGGGCTGCGCGACAGCAAGATCGCCGCAGCCGCGTACCCGAGGCCAGCGGTGACGAGGGCGATGCCCAGCGCGACCGTGCCCGGCGCGCCCGGCATCAGGTTGAAGATCATCCCGCCGACGGCTGTGAAGAAAGCCAGCGGCACAAGCAGCGCCTGCGCGACCCGGACGGCGGCCGGCACCCGGGCCGGGCGGGTCCCCTGCGTCGCCTCGCGCGTGGTGAGCGGAGCCATGTGGTCCTCCTCGAGTTCGTGGCCGAGCGGTTCCGCCCGGCGGGAAGGACGATGCCCCACGCTCGCCGGGCAGTCATGAGTTCCGTGTCCCGAATATGTGTGGGACAGGCTGTCCCGAACCACCTCGACCGAGATGTTGAGGGTCCCCGTCCCCGAGCGGGTTCGCTCCGGTCCCGCCGCCCCCGTGAGGGCTCTCCTCCCGACGCCCGTGGCATCCGCATCCTGGCCGGCGTCAGCCTGCTGTTGGCGGGGATCCTCAACGGTCTGCCGCAGTACGTCACCCATCTCATGGACGGTGATCTCATGTTTCCCGAGTAGGTGAGGTACGGAGCAGCAGGCACGCCGGTGTCGTTCAGGCCGAACAACTCGCCTAATGCCAGCATGCTGTTCGTTCCGCTCGGCTGCTCGGCGTGGGACTTCTTCCTCGCCCCCGTCGGCCCCTCGAGCCGAACCTGCTGCTGATCGTGGCGTGGGGATGGATGGGCGCCCACCTCATCCGGATGCCCGAGGCCGTCTGGCGCGGCGAGCGAACCCTCCCTGACGCTTCTTGACGCGTGACGAGCCGCCCCGGTCTCTTCATCGCTGGCCTCTCCTCCGAGTTTGACACGCACGGTGCGAGCGCCGGTACGGACGATCACCCGGCGGGCACCTGGCGTGATGACCCCGGCCGAGCCGTTGGTCGTTCCTCGAGTGAAACGCCGCAACGGAAAATGGAGGATCCTGCTACTGCCGTTCGGAGCAGTAGCGATCACTCGCCGTAGAGCTCGAGTCGGATGTCCTCGAGAGGGGAGAAGTCGCGCGGTTGCGCGTGAAGAGCGGAAGTCCATTCGCGAGGGCGACCGCCGCGATGAGAAGGTCGATCGCCCGCGCGCCGCGGCGTACGGTCGCTTGAGCCGTCGCGACGTACACACGCCCGTACGCGCGGGCTGCCTCGTTGTCGAAGGGCAGGGGGTCGAGCAACGCCTCCACGCGCTCGAGCCGGTCTTGCCGCCGTGCACGTTCGGCAGCATCGTCGGTGGCGTGGGCCCCGCAGCGAGTTCGGCCAGCGTCAACGCGGAGGTCGCTGGTTCGAGCCGGGGCGTGTCCGCCTCGATGCTGCCCGGAACGGCGACGCCCCCGGCGAACCGGGGGCGCGTGGCCGTACGCGGTGATCAGGCTGGCTGGACGTTGCTGGCCTGCGGGCCTTTCTGACCCTGGGTCACCTCGTAGGTCACCTTCTGGCCCTCGTTCAGGCTCTTGTAGCCTGGCACCTGGATGGCGGAGAAGTGTACGAACAGGTCCTCCCCGCCCTCGTCAGGCTGGATGAACCCGTAGCCCTTGTCCGCGTTGAACCACTTGACAGTTCCCTGAGGCATGCATCTTGCCCTTCGTGTTCTCGCGCCGTTCCGATGCCCGCACAGGCCGTCGACGTGCGCTGTGGCTGGTGTTGCGCGAGGGACGGTAACACGCAGCCGCGCTCCGCGCCGGAGGCGGCTCCCGGCGTGACGGGCGGGGGGTCCGTGCGGCTCTCCGCGCCCGCTCCGCGCCGGAGGCGGCTCCCGGCGTGACGGGCGGGGGGTCCCTGCGGCTCTCCGCGCCCGCTCCGCGCCGGAGGCGGCTCCCGGCGCGAGCCGTCCGCCCCCTGCGACGCACCCCCCGGTTACCCTGCGGCGTCGACGACGCGGGAGCCTGGGAACGTGGACGACGCTGTGGTGGGCCGGGTGATCGGGACCGAGGACGCCACCCCGCTGGAGTTCTGGGTCGCGATCGCCGACGGCAGGTTCCTGCAGCTCGACGACGTGGTGGCGTTGGCGCGGACGCCACCGGGCCGCGATCCGGTCCGCATCTACGGGATCGTGACGCAGGTCCGCGCCCGGCACGAGGGGGCCCGCTTCGACAGCGACGTGTTCCTGATCGAGGACGGGGTGTTGCCGGCGGAGGTCTGCGAGGCCGCGCAGATCCTGGCGACCCGCTTCGAACCGGAGGTGTTCGTCCCGCCGCTGCCCGGCCAGCCGGTCCGCCGTGCCGAGGGTGTCGAACGCCACGAGGCGCTGTTCTTCGACGGGATGGTCCGCCGGCTCCCGGCCGGCCTGTCCCGCGACGACGAGCCGGTGTACATCAACCTGGAGTTCCTCGACGGTACCCGCGGCGCGCACGTCAACATCAGCGGCGTGTCGGGGGTGGCCACCAAGACCAGCTACGCCACCTTCCTGCTGCACAGCCTGTTCACGTCGGGGGTGCTCGGCGGGGCGGTGAACACCAAGGCGCTGGTGTTCAACGTCAAGGGTGAGGACCTGCTGTTCCTGGATCGGCCGAACCTCAAGCTCGACGAGGAGCAGCGCGACCGGTACCGCCGCCTGGGTCTGGAAGCCACACCGTTCGGCTCGGTGGAGCTGTGGGCGCCGCCACGGCGCGGGGCGACGACCGCAGCGGCCGACACCGGTGCCCGCAGCGAAGGCGTGCGGGCGTTCTTCTGGACGATCGAGGAGTTCTGCGCCGACGGGCTGCTTGAGTTCCTCTTCGCTGACGCCCAGGACGACCGCCAGCAGTACACCATGGTGGTCCACAACGTGATGGCGCGTCTGAAGGAGGCCGCTCCGACCGGCGACGGCGGCGTCACCATCGACGGGGTGACGGTGCGCACGTTCCGGGCGCTGGTGGACGTGATCCGCGACCGGGCCGAGGACGACGACCCGGTCGTCCGTGAGCGCTGGGCGGGACGCGCCATCGGGCAGGGCACGGTGCACGCGTTCGTCCGCCGACTGTACGCGACGCAGCGTCACGTCGAGCACCTGATCCGCGGTGACGTCGCTCACCCCGAGCGTCACCGCATCACACGCCACGCGCAGGTGACGGTGGTGGACATCCACAACCTCAACGACCGGGCGAAGCGCTTCGTGGTCGGCGTGACGCTGCGGCGGGCGTTCGATGACAAGGAACGGTCTGGTCAGGCCGATCCGCTGCTGTTCGTTGTCCTCGATGAGCTGAACAAGTACGCCCCGCGGGACGGTTCCAGCCCGATCAAGGAGCTGCTGCTGGACGTCGCCGAGCGGGGCCGGTCCCTGGGGATCATCCTGATCGGCGCGCAGCAGACCGCCAGCGAGGTGGAGCGGCGCGTGATCGCCAACTCCGCGGTCCGGGTGGTGGGCCGCCTCGACAGCGCCGAGGCATCCCGCGAGGAGTACGGGTTCCTCCCCACTGCCCACCGTCAGCGCGCCACCATCGTCAAGCCCGGGACCATGATCCTGGCCCAGCCGGAGCTGCCGGTCCCGCTGATGCTGGAGTTCCCCTTCCCGGCGTGGGCGACCCGCGCGGTCGAAGCCGGCGCTGACCCCCAACCTGGCGACCACCCGGCCGACCCCTTCGAGGGGCTCACCGCCGACATCGACACGGGCCTGCCGTTCTAGTCCCGCCGCGGGAGCCGGTTATCGTCGCAGCATGCACGTCGTGGTCCTCGCCGATACCCACATCAAGCGGGGCTCGTCACGTCGGCTCCCGCCGACAGCGCGGGCCGCGGTCGAGGAGGCAGACCGCATCCTGCACGCCGGGGACATCGTCATCGGCGAGGTCCTCGACGAGCTGGGCGGGTACGCACCCGTCCACGCGGTCCTCGGGAACAACGACCGCGAACTCGTCGGCGACCTCCCGGAGACGCTCCAGATCGATCTCGACGGGCTGCAGGTGGCGATGGTCCACGACAGCGGACCCCGACCCGGCCGGGCTGGGCGGCTACGGCGGCGGTTCCCCGACGCCGGCCTGGTCGTGTTCGGCCACAGCCATCAGCCGGTGAACGAGCCGGGCATCGACGGGCAGTGGCTGCTCAACCCCGGCTCACCGACCGAACGTCGCCGCCAGCCGCACCACACCATCGCGATGTTCGACGTCGACGACGGCGTCCTGGTCGACCCACGCATCGTGGTGGTCTGAGAAACGCCGGGCCACGTGCTCGCGGTGGCGCCTGCGTCCGCGTGTCGCAGCCGCCGCGTAGCCTGCCGTCCTCGCCGGGAGGACAGCCGTGAGGATCCTGCACACCTCCGACTGGCACGTCGGGCGCACCATTCGGGGACGCAGCCGCGCGGACGAACACCGCGCCGCACTGTCGGAGATCACACGGATCGCCGCCGACGAGGGCGTCGACCTGGTCGTGGTCGCCGGGGACCTGTTCGACACCGCCGCGCCGACCGCCGAGGCCGAGCGCATCGTGTACCGCGCGCTGCTGGAGCTGGCCGCCACCGGGGCCGACGTCGTGGTCGTCGCCGGCAACCACGACCACCCACGGCGCCTCGAGGCGGTCGCGCCACTGCTGAACCTGGCCCGTGTCCACACCCGGGCACGGCTGGCCCGCCCCGACGAGGGCGGCGTGGTGGACGTCACCGCCCGGGGTGGCGAGGTCGCCCGGATCGCGCTCCTGCCGTTCCTGTCGCAGCGGTCGATCGTGACCGCCGACGACCTGATGGCCCTCGACGCCGACCAGCACGCCGGGCGGTACGCCGAACGCTGCCGACAGATCGTCGCTGCGCTCACGACCGGGTTCACCACCGACACGGTCAACATCGTCGTGGCCCACCTGACGGTCGTGGGTGGTGTGCTGGGCGGAGGCGAGCGGCAGGCTCACAGCATCTTCGACTACGTCGTCCCCACGCAGGTGTTCCCGGCCACCTCCCACTACGTCGCGCTGGGCCACCTGCACCGTCCCCAGACCATCCCCGGGCCGTGCCCGATCCGCTACAGCGGTTCCCCTCTGCAGCTGGACTTCGGCGAGGCGCGCGGTGACAAGGTCGTCACGATCGTCGACGCGACCCCCGGCGCGCCGGCGCAGATCCGCAACGTGCGGTTGCGTGCCGGACGGCGGCTGCGCACCGTCAGCGGCACGCTCGAGGAGCTGGCCGAGGCCGACTTCGGCGACGACTACCTGCGGATCGTGCTGGAGGAACCCGCCCGCCCGGGCCTCGCCGACGAGGCCCGGGCGCGCTTCCCCCACGCGGTCGACGTCACGGTCGCCGCCGCGGAACTGCGCGACGACCCCGGTGACTGGTCGATCGCCGGTTTCCAGCGGTCACCTTCAGACCTGTTCAGCGAGTACCTGACCGAGATCGGTCACGACGATCCCGCGCTCGGCACCCTGTTCCGCCAACTGCTGGAGGAGGCTCATGCGTCCGACCCGGCTTGAGGTGGCAGGGTTCGCGTCCTTCCGTGAGCCGGCGGCCGTCGACCTCGACGGGGTCGACCTGTTCGCGTTCACCGGCCCCACCGGGAGCGGCAAGACCAGCCTGCTCGACGCGATCACCTTCGCCCTGTACGGGTCGGTGGCCCGCTACGACGACCGTCGCCTGGTCGCGCCGGTCATCAGCCAGGGCAGGGTGGAGGCGCGGGTCCGCCTCGATTTCCGGGTCGGCGACCGGCCGTACACGGCGGTTCGGGTGGTGCGCCGCACATCCAGCGGTGGCGCGTCGACGCGTGAAGCTCGTCTCGAGAGCGCCGGCACGACGCTGGCCGGGAACGAGCGTGAGCTGACCGCCACGGTCGAGGGCCTGTTGGGCCTGACGTTCGAGCACTTCATCCGCTGCGTCGTCCTGCCCCAGGGCGACTTCCAGCGGTTCCTGCACGCCAAGCCCGGGGAGCGCCAGGATCTGCTGATCCGGCTGTTGGACCTTGGGATCTACCGGCGGCTGGCCAGCCACGCCCGCGACCGGGCCGCACGCCGCGAGCAGGAGGAGCAGCTGCTCGCCCAGCGGCTCGAGACGGATCTGGCCGGCGCCACACCGAAGGCGCGCGCAGCCGCCCAGGCGCGTGTGCGCCAGCTCGACGAGCTGCTCGCGACGGTCGAGGCCGCCCGACCCGACCTGGATGCGCTGGCCGGTGAGGGGATGCGAGCCCGCGCGACAGCGGACGAGGCGGGGCGCCGCGCCGAGGCGCTGACCGGGGTGGCGGTCCCAGCCGACGTCGCCGCTCTGGCGGGGCGGTTGGCCGCCGCCAGCGGTGAGCTCCAGGCAGCCGAGGCGGCCGCGACCGCCGCAGCCGGCGACCTGGACGCCGCCGAGGACGCACGCGCTCAGCACCCGGACGTGGCTGCGCTGCAGTCTGCAGCCGGGGCCCTGCGCCGCCGGGGCGACCTCGTCACGGAACTCGACCGGGCCCGCAGCGACCATGCCACCGTGACAGCCGCGGCGGCGGCGATCGCCGCCCACGCGCAGCAGGCCGGACGGACAGTGCGCGACGCCCGCGCGACGCTCGAGCAGCGCCGGCGCGACCACGCCGCGCACACCCTGAGCGCTGAGCTCCGTGCCGGACAGCCCTGTCCGGTGTGCCGGCAGGTGGTCGATACCGTGCCCACGGCGGATCTTCCCGGCGACCTCGTCGCGGCCCGCGACGCGCTGGCGGCGGCCGAGGATGCCGCTGCCCACGCCGAGGCGCAGCGGCGTCGGGCCGAGGCCGACGTCGGCATGGCCACGAGCCGCATCCAGAGCCTGGAACGCCAACTGGCCGACGTCGACGGCGATCTGCGGGTCGCGGCGGACGTCGTCGGTGGCGACGTCACCGCCGACGCGGTGCAGACAGCTCTGCGTGACGTCGCGGACGCCGACGCCGCCGTGGCGGCGGCCCGCGACGCCGAGCGCAGCGCCCGGCGACGCCGTGCGGACGCCACCCAGGCGCTGCAGGATCTGACCGGAGCGATCGACGCGGCGTGGCAGGCCTTCGACGGGATCCGCGACGATCTCGCCGGTCTGGGACTGCAGCCGCCGACGGCCGACCGTGCCGACCTGGCCGGCAGCTGGGCAACGCTGGCAACGTGGGCGGCCCAGCACGCCCCCAACCAGCGCGAGGCCGCCGCAGCGGCCCGAGCCACGCTCGAGCGCTGTGAGCGGCGCTACCGCGCCCGGCTCGGTGAGCTCCGCACCGCCTGTGCCGGCGCCGGGGTCGACACCGACGGCGAGCCGCGGGACGCGATCGTGGCGGCGCGCGCGGCCGCGCGAGCCGCCCTCGACCGTCTCGAGCGCGACCTGGCCGAAGCGGCTCGGGTCCGCCGGCGGCGCCGCGCCGCCGCCGAGGCGACCACGGTCGCACGCACGCTCGGCCGGCACCTCGACGCACGCAACTTCGAGCGGTGGCTGCTGGCGCGGGCGCTCCGTCGGCTGCTGGCCGGGGCGTCGACGATCCTGCGTGACCTGTCGGACGGGGCGTACTCGCTCACCCTCGACGACGGCGGCGCCTTCCAGGTCGTCGACCATCGCAACGCCGACGAACGCCGGCCGGCGCGGACGCTGTCGGGCGGCGAGACGTTCCTGGCGTCGCTGGCGCTGGCTCTCTCGCTCGCCGAGCACCTGGCGGACCTGGCCGCGCACGGTTCGGCCCGCCTCGACGCCCTGTTCCTCGACGAAGGCTTCGGGACCCTGGACGCCGACACGCTCGACACGGTCGCCGCCGCCATCGAGGAGCTCGGGGCGCGCGGGCGGATGGTCGGGCTGGTCACCCACGTCCGCGAGCTGGCCGAACGCGTCCCCGTGCGCTACGAGGTCCGCAAGGTCGCCAGCAGCTCGACCGTCGACAAGGTGCCGGCGTGAGGCGCATCGCGGTCGAGTCGTGGTCGCCCGGGTACGGCAGCCCGTTCGACGCCGACGCCGCCTCAGCGTCCGACGCCGTCGTCGACGAACAGGTCGAGCTGCCCGCGGCCAAGTGGCGACCGCTTGAACCCGACCCGTCTGTGTCGGCCGCCGCCCAGGTCCGCTTCGTCGACGGCATCCGCCGCGTCGATGCGCAGGTGTGGCTGACGGCCGAGGATGGCACCACCCGCGCGGGGCTGTGTGCGTCGTTCGCCGCCGGGGTGGCCCGTTGCGACACCGACGCCAGGATCGAAGGCGTCGAGGTTCGCCGCGGTCTCATAACCACGGCCGGCGCCGAGCCGCTGGAGACACCGGCCGGCACCTACGCCCCCCTGGCCGTCGCCGACGACGACCCGGCACAGCTCGACGCGGGCCTGCAGCAACGCATGCGCGACCTGGAGATCGCCGTTGCGCGGCAGGCGCCACGATCCGACCTGGTCGTGATCGATGGGCCCTTGCGCGAGCGTCAGGACGTACACGCCGCGATCGGCTACGTCAAGACCCACCACGTGCGGTACCTCTCGCCGCGCGCCAACCAGGTGGTTGCGCGCCTGCCCGCCGGGCAGCGCACCCCTTTGTTCGTCACCCAGACCACGTGGAGCCGGTACTGCTGGTACCTGCGGCTGCCCGGAGGAACCGGACACCCCTGGGCCGGCGTGGTGCGCTGTGAGGCTGCCGCCGACCTGCCGTTGGCGGCGGCGCGCACACTGGCGGACCGCACATGCGTGACGTTGCCTCGCTTCGCGTCCGAGGCGCACAAGGAGCCGCGCGCCCCTCAGAACCTCTACCCGGTGGCGGCCCTGGAACGTGAGCTTCGGCGTCGGCTCGGCGACGCGGCCTACTTGGAACGGTTGCTGCGCGCGACGGTGTCACGCGCGTGAGCTCACCGCCACTGGGCCCCGTCGCCGTCATCCTCGCGGCGGGGCTCCACGCTCTGCTCGAGCAGGGCCTCGACCTCCGACGCCCGGTAGCGGCGGTGACCGCCGAGCGTTCGGATCGCCGTGAGCTTCCCGGCGTCCGCCCACCGCGTGATGGTCTTGGGATTCACCCCGAACCGCTTGGCCACCTGTCCCGGCGTCAGCAGTTCCTGTTCGTCGTCACCTCGGCGCTGCACTGTCAGACCTCTCTCTAGACGTTGCGTCGCCTAGGGAGTCGGTCACGCGACGCTCGGGCGCTATGCCTGGTTGGTGCCATCTTTCCGTGGCCGCAACGGACTAGCTCTCGAGAGGGGTGAGCGCCGAAGAGCCCTCGAGGGTTACGACCAGCGACAATGACCGTACTCGTCGTGTTCGCGCTGTCGTAGTGTCAGTTGGTTCGGCACCGGATCCGCAAAAGCTGCCAACGACCCTGCAGAGCCTCGTACCCGCTGACGGCCAGGTACGCGTGGCCGCGTTCGAGGTTGTCGATGGTCGCCCACAGGTCCTCGCACGATAGGTCGGTGGCCAAGTCGGCTGCGGGGATCGTCGTTGCCAGACCGCCGTAATCGAGCTCCAACAAGCTGTCGTCGTGGAAGTTGGCGAGCCAGTCCACCAGCTCGGTCAGGGCCGCCCCGATCCCGCCCCCGTCGTCGACCCTGGCTTCCACCACGCTGATCGCCCGGTCGAGCCGGTCGAGGGCGGCCTCGACGGTGGTCAGGTACGCCAAGCGTGCCGACCGGCCAGCGGACGGTCCACGGAAGCGCCGCTCCGCGGCGTCGAATGCCGCGAACCACTGCAGCGGCACCTCCCAGCTGGCCTCGCGGATGTGCGGCGGACGCATCAGCCGGTCCACGGTCGCCGCCGCCGCCCACATCTCCTCTCGTGAGAAGAACTGGTCGGCTGCCGGGTCGGGGACCTGCTGCCGGAACGCCAGCAGCGCAGCGGCGTGCCGTTCCGCCAGCTGCAGCGGGCACACGTGCACCTGATCCGCGACCCTGCGGACCAGCGCCGTGGGCGGCTCGGTCGGTGCCCGCCCGGTCACCAGCCGGGTCGAGGCTGCGGTCGCTTCCTGGTGTTGCGCCGACGAGGTCGGGACACCGTTGTCCGCGGCGACGTAGCGTCTCCAGCGCTCCCGCTCGGATGGCGGGAAAGCGTCGAGAGGCTCGAACACCCGCAAGTACGCACATGGCACCATGGCGCGGTACGCGGCCCGGGCACGGGCGGCTCGGCGCGCGCGTACGCTCCCAGCCTACGCCTGCAGCAGCCCCGCGGTGGCGAAGAGTGGCGTCACCACCGCTGGCGCCACGGACGGGACCGAGGACCCAGGAGGGCGGGAGGTGGACGGGCCGTTCTCGCTGCTCGAGGGCCACGAGCAGGTGGTGTACACCTCCAACGAGGACGCGGGTCTGCGCTGCATCATCGCGATCCACTCGACGGCGCTCGGACCGTCGCTGGGCGGAACGCGGTTCTTCCCGTACCCGGACGAAGAGGCGGCGCTGGTCGACGTCCTGCGTCTCAGCCAGGCGATGACGTACAAGGCGGCCTGCGCAGGACTGACCCTCGGCGGGGGCAAGGCAGCCATCATCGGCGACCCGGAGACCGACAAGACCGAGCCGCTCCTGCGTGCCTACGGCCGCGCGATCGAGTCGCTCAACGGCCGCTACATCACCGCCTGCGACGTCGGCACGTACCCGGACGACATGGCGGTCGTCGCCGAAGAGACCCGGTGGGCGACGGGGATGGATCGGGCCCACGGCGGGTCCGGAGACAGCGGGGTCACCACCGCCTACGGCGTCTTCGTCGCGGTCAGAGCGGTCGCGGAGCACCTGTGGGGCTCGGATCAGCTCGATGGGCGCCACGTCGCTATCCAGGGACTAGGGAAGGTCGGCGGACGTCTGGCTCGCCACCTCGCCGAGGCCGGGGCGAAGCTGACCGTCGCCGACATCGACGCCGACGCGGTCGACCGCGTGGTCGCGCGCACCGGCGCGGAGGTGGTGGATCCGGTCGACATCCTGGAGGTGGACGCTGACATCTTGTCCCCCAACGCGCTCGGCGCGGTGCTGAGCGAGCAGACCATCGACCGGCTCGGAGTGGCCGCGATCTGCGGTGGGGCGAACAACCAGCTCGCGACCGTCGAGGACGCCGGGCGCCTCCAGGACCGTGGCATCCTCTACGCCCCCGACTACGTGGTGAACGCCGGTGGACTGATCCAAGTCTCCGACGAGCTGCGGCCCGGCGGGTACTCGGAGGAGCGAGCCTTCCGCTGCGCCAAACGGATCGGTCAGACCCTGCGGGACATCTTCGACCTCGCCCACGAACTGGACGTCACCACCGAGTTGGCGGCCGAGCTCGTCGCCGAAAGGCGCATCGCCGCGGTCGGTCGCCTGCGCAGCTTCTACCTCCGCAGCCGGAGCCGGTGACCGCACTTGGACCGTTGCGCCCCACGTCATGTCACGTGATGGCGATCCCGCCAGCCGGTCGGACCTCGCCCACGACCCAGGCGGGCACACCACGCCCCGCCAGCAGGTTGACCGCGTCGTCGGCCGCCGCCGGGGCCACCACCGCCACCATCCCGATGCCCTGGTTGAACGTCGCCCACATCTCCTCGTCGGGGATGCGTCCCAGACGCTGAACAAGGCCGAACACGGCGGGTCGCTCCCACGTCGCGGTGTCGATCCGTGCGCCGAGGCCCTCGGGCAGGATGCGAGCCAGGTTGCCGGGGAGGCCACCTCCGGTGATGTGGCAGAACGTCCGCACGGGCAGCGCCGCGGCAAGTGCCAGACAGTCCCGCGCGTAGATGCGGGTCGGGGTGAGCAGCTCCTGGCCGAGCGACCGCGGCAGGCCGTGGCTGGCGAACAGATCGGCGTCCGCGACCGCTCGTCGGACGAGGCTGTAGCCGTTCGCGTGCAGTCCGCTGGCTGCCATGGCGATCAGTGCGTCGCCGACCTGGACGCGGTGGGGGCCCAGCAGGGCTTCGCGCTCGACGATCCCGACACCGAAGCCCGACAGGTCGAAGGCGTCGTCGTCCATGCTGCCGGGATGCTCGGCCGTCTCGCCGCCGACCAGAGCACACCCGGCGACGCGGCACCCCTCGGCGACGCCGGCGACGATCCGCTCGACACGGTCGGGGTCGAGCCGGCCGACCGCCAGGTAATCGAGAAGGAACAGCGGTTCGGCGCCGGTCACGACCAGGTCGTCGGCCACCATGGCGACCAGGTCCTGTCCGACCGTCTCGAGCACGTCCAGCTGGCGCGCCAGTTCCACCTTGGTGCCGACCCCGTCGGCGGAGCTGGCCAGGACCGGTGCGCGCCACCGTCGGGTATCCAGGGCGAACAGGCCAGCGAAGCCACCGATCCCGCTCAGCACCTCCGGGCGGCGGGCCTTGTCCAACAGCGGTCCGAGCCGCTCGATCGCGGCGTCGGCCGCCGCCCGATCCACTCCGGCGGCGGCGTACGAGAGCGGGTCGTCGCTGGCCATGGCATCCCCGGCGTCGTGTCGTCGCGGCGCATCCTCCCACGCCGATCAGCGACGCGCGGATCACCGCGGTGGTTAGCCTGGTGCGGTGACCAGTGACCTGCGCCCACTGAGCGTCGACGACGCCGAGGCGGCGTTCGCCTTGCGCGCCCAGGCGTTCAACATCCCTGCGGGCGACCGTGATCGGTACCTCACCCGCTTCCGTCCCGACCACCACCTGGGCGCCTTCGTCGACGACCGGCTGATCGCGTCGCTGGCGGTCCTGCCGTTGGGGCAGTGGTTCGGCGGGCGGTCGGTGCCCATGGGCGGCCTGGCGAGCGTCGCGGTGGCGCCCGAGCACCGCAGCACCGGGGTGGCGTCGCGACTGATGCGCCTGGCCCTGTCGCTGATGCGTGACCGTGGCCAGGTGATCAGCACGCTGTACCCGGCGACCAACGTCCCCTACCGACGCCTGGGGTGGGAGCTGGCCGGGGCACGGGTGCGCCGACGCCTGCCCCTGCGCACGCTGGCCGATCTGCCCCGCCCCGCGGTGCAGGTCGTGGCGGTGGACCTGGACGCCGACCTCGACCGGGTCCAAGGCGTCTACGACCGCGTGGCGACGATGACCGATGGGTTCATCGACCGTACCGGCGACCGCTGGCAGACCATCCTGGACCACCTCACCCGCCACGACCACACCTACGTGTACGCGGCGCTCGAGGACGACGGTGAGCTGGACGGGTACGTCGCGTACCGCCACGAGGAGCCCCCACCCGACGCCGACGAGTTCTACCGGCTGCGGGTCATCGAGCTGGTCGCGGGTCGTGGCGCCGCGGCCACGGCGCTGTGGCGGCTGCTGGCCGCCAACCGGGGAGTGAGCGCCACCGTCAGCTGGTACGGGGGCCTGCACGAGCCGCTGTCGTTCGTCGTCGACGAGCAGGACGCCCGCATCGAGGACGATTGGCACTGGATGACACGGCTGGTCGACGTGGCCGGTGCGGTGGCTGCCCGCGGCTACCCCACCGACGCCGACGTCACCGTGCAGTTGGCGCTGGTCGACGAGGTCGCCCCGTGGAACGGTGGCCGGTGGGTGCTCGACGTCCGTGATGGTAAGGGGGTGCTGACGCCGGGCGGTGCCGGGACGGTGCGCACGACGGTCGGCGCGCTCGCACCCCTGTACACCGGCCTGACGTCACCGTGGGCGCTGGCGCGCGTGGGTCTGCTGGAGGCAGCGACCGGCGACGACCTGCGCGCCCTGGGGCGGGCGTTCGCCGGTCCCTCGCCGTGGATGCTCGACTTCTTCTAAAGCCGCAAGCAGGCCGGACGCGCTCGATCCGGCGAACGCACGCCAGGAGGACCCTTGGGGGCGCTGGTGAACGAGGTCACCGACCTCCTACAGCACCTGATCCGCAACGCCTGCGTGAACGACGGGACGGTCGGGTCGGGCCAGGAGGTCCGCAACGTCGACCTGCTCCGCAGCTACCTGGAAGGCACCGGTGTCGACCTGGAGGTCCACGAGCCCAAGCCCGGACGCCAGAGCCTGATCGCCCGCATCGACGGCCGCGACCCCGAGGCGCCGTCGCTGATGCTGATGGGCCACACCGACGTGGTCCCGGCCACCGCCGACAACTGGCGGCGCGACCCGTTCGGCGGTGAGCTGGTGGACGGCGTGGTGTGGGGACGGGGCGCCATCGACATGCTCAACCTCACTGCGTCCATGGCGGTCGCGGTGCGTCGCCTGGCCGACGAGGGGTTCTCACCGCGCGGCACGCTGGTGTACCTGGCCGTCGCCGACGAGGAGGCAGGCGGCACCTGGGGCGCGAAATGGCTCGTCGAGGAGCATCCCGACGTCGTCAGCACGGACTACGTGGTGACCGAGCTGGGCGGGGCCCGGATGGGACTCACCGACGCGACCGGACCGAAACTCCCCGTCGCGGTCGCCGAGAAGGGAGCCTTCTGGGCAGGCATGCGCGTCGCCGGGGTCCCCGGGCACGGTTCGATGCCGCTGCGCACCGACAACGCACTGGCCACCGGGGCCGAGGTCGTCCGTCGCCTGGCCGCCTACCGACCGCCACCGCAGATCGGCGAGATCTGGGAGCGGTTCGTGACCGGGCTGCAACTGCCTGGACAGCTCAGCCGTGAGCTCGTCGACGCCCGTGGGCTGGATGCGTACATCGACGGCCTCGACGACGCCGGCATGGCCCGCTTCGTGCACGCCTGCACCCACACCACGATCGCCCCGACAGTGATGCACGCCGGCGTCAAGGTCAACGTGATCCCCGACCGGACGGAGCTGGAGGTCGACATCCGTGCCCTGCCCGGACTCGGCCGAGAGGATGTGCTCCAGTTGATCTCCGACGCGCTCGGCGACGTCGCCGACCGTGTTGCGATCGAGCTGCGTCACGCCGACCCGGCCAGCGCATCGGCGCTCGACACGCCGCTGTGGGACAGCCTCCAGCGCCACGCGGAGCGGCTCATCCCCGGGGCGCGGAACGTCCCCTACATCCTTCCCGGGGCCACCGACGCGCGTTTCCTTCGCCGGCTGGGTGCGACCTGCTACGGCTACGGCGCGTACAGCGACGCGATCCCGTTCGGGGAGTACCTGCGGATGTTCCACGGTGACGACGAACGCGTCGATCAGGAGTCGCTGCGTCTGTCGACCGAGCTGTGGCTCGCGGTGACCCGCGACCTACTGGCCTGAAGGAGACACCGTGGACAACCCGACGCTGCAGACCGCGCTGGGCGTCACCCGCGTCGCCATCGGCACCGGGTTGCTGCTGGCCCCACGACTGGCCGCACGACCGTGGATCGGAGCGGACGCAGCCCGTCCGGGGACCAAGGCGATGACCCGTGCGGCCGGAGCGCGGGACATGGCGATCGGCGTCGGCACCTTGTTGGCGCGCCGCCACGGCGCAAGTGCCAGAGGGTGGCTCGAGGCCGCCGCGCTGGTGGACGCGGCCGACGCCGCGGCGACGCTTTTGGCGTGGAGGCATCTGCCGCGAGCCGGCCGGTGGACGACGCTGGTCATGGCGGCCACCGCCACCGTCCTCGACCTTCGGGCGGCCGGGGCGGTCCCGACGCGTCGAAACGATGGCAGGATGACAACGTGACCGACCGGCCAGACACCGACCGGCCCGACGACGACACCGCCGACCGATCCGCTGACACCTCCCAGGGATCGCAGCGCCCGTCTGCCGAGGGCGGGTCCTTGTCGACCGCGGACGACCCTGGGCCGACCGGACACGGCGAGCCCGGCGAGGACCCTCTCGCGACGCTCCTCGAGCAGCGTCGCGGAGTCCTCGCGCCTGAGGCCACCGCCGACGGGACGCCACCCACCCAGCACCTGGTCCGTGAGGAACCCTGGCCGGGGCGATTCGGTGCCCGGCAGCTGGTGCTGATCAACATCCTGTTCACCGCGGCGTACGTCGGCTGGTGGTCGGTGTCCGGGCACATCGGCCAGCCGGTGCTGTTCTGGCTCCTGGCCGCCGCCGAGACCTTCACCATCACCCACCTGGTGGGGCTGTGGCAGTCGATCTGGATGGGTGGGGTGGAGCTGCCGCCCGCCGGGCGAACCAGTTTCTCCGTCGACGTGTTCATCCCCACATACGGTGAGCCGCTCGAGGTCCTGCGTCGAACCATCACCGCGGTGGTCGCGATGGATGGAACCCACCGCACCTACGTGCTCGACGACGCTGTCCGCGACGAGGTCCGCGAGCTCGCCCACGAACTCGGCGCGGACTACATCCCGCGCGAGTCGTCGGAGGGCGCCAAGGCCGGGAACCTCAACCACGCCCTGGCACGCACCGACGGCGATCTGATCCTTGTGCTCGACGCCGACCACGTCGCCCGCCGCGACCTGCTCACGCACCTCGTCGGGTACTTCGAGGACGCCGACGTCGCCATCGCGCAGAGCCCGCAGTTCTACGGCAACGCGCACGGCAACCGTGTGGCGCTCAGGGCGTGGTACCAGCAGGCGGTGTTCTACGGCCCGATCAAGCGCGGCAAGCACGGCCTGGGCGCGGCGTTCCTGTGCGGCACGAACGCGGTCATCCGCCGCTCCGCGCTGGAGCAGGTCGGCGGCTTCGACCAGTCGACGGTCACCGAGGACATCGCCACGAGCGTCGAGCTGCACCGCCGCGGGTGGAAGACGGTCTACTTCCCGTTCGTGCTCGCCGAGGGACAGGGCCCCCACAACCTGCGCGCGTACTTCGAGCAGCAGCTGCGGTGGGCGCACGGGTCGATCTCGACGTTCCTGCACGGCGGTCCGTTGAAGAGCGGTCTGCGGCCCTTGCAGCGCCTGCAGTACCTGTTCAGCACCACGTACTACTTCAACGGTTTCGTGACGCTGATCTACCTCACCCTGCCGTGGTTCGCGCTGTTGTGGCGGATGGGGCCGTTCGCGAGCGGCGCGACCACGTTCTTCGTCTTCTTCATCCCGCACGTCACCGTGACCCTGATCAACCTGCGCCGTGAACTGCAGGGCGAGTTCGGACTCCGCCACATGCAGTTCACGGTGGGATCGTTCCCGGTGTACATCAAGGCCGCGGTGGCCGCGGTGGCGGGGCGAGAGACGGGGTTCGAGGCAACCGGTGCGGGCGACGAAGCCGGCCGTCCGCCGCTGATCGCCTGGTTCACGGTGGCGACGTTCGCGATCACGCTCGTGGCCCTGGTGTCGGCCCCCTTCGTCGGATCGCTGGATGCGTGGAGCGGGGTGGCGATGTTCTGGGCGGTGGTGAACCTGATCCTGCTGTGGGCGGTCACGCGTGCGACCGTGGTCGAGACCCTCTTCGGCCCCAAGGCCGCCGTGGAGCCGTTGGGGGATGTCGCCGGCGCACCGGCCGAGCCCGCCGCGCCGACCTACATCCTGGGCCACTTCGACAAGCCGCCGCTCCCCGAGAGCGTGCTGACCGAGTACGAAGCGGCCGAGAAGGCACTGGCCCGTGCCGAGGAGTGAGCGGCTCCGCTCGGGCGGCTCGGCGGTCGACCCAGGACCTTGTCACGTGGTGGGGGTCGGGGTTCCCGTCCGGGTCGGCGTGGGGGTCGTCGTCTGCTCGGCCTGAGCCTCCGCCGTCTCGGTCGCGGTGGGACTCGTGGTGACCGTCGGGGTCGGGCTCGCCGTCTCGGTCGCGGTCGGCGTGGGACTCGTCGGCTCGGTCGCGGTCGGCGTCGCCGTCGCGGTGTCCGTCGGCGTTGGCGTGGGGCTGGCGGTGTCGGTGCCAGCCGGTTCGGGTTCCTGATCGGTGTCGGGCGTCGATGCCTCGGGTGGCGGTCGGCCCGGCGGCTCGCGGAAGACGCGGTCGGGGACGCCGACCGCTTCGCCGCCCCGTTCGATCGTGATGTGCAGCCAGCCGGACAGCTCGAGCCAGCGCCCGCCGAGGAAGCCCCCCAGCGCCACGACGGTGATCAGCGGGTAGACGAAGAGTCGGTGCATACCAACACCATAAGCGCTCCCGGATCAGCGCCGCGGGCGGCCGTCCATCGGCGATCTCAGGCGCCGTCGCGGGCCCTCGCGAGCGCGGCGACGTTGAACTCAGCCTGCGCGAGTTGCTCGTGCTCGTCGGGGACCGGGATCGGGTAGCGGCCATCGAAGCAGGCACGGCACAGCTGATCCGCGCTGTCGGGCACCGCGTCAACGAGCCCGTCGAGGGTGAGGTAGTGCAGCGAATCCGCACCGACGAACGCGGCGACCTCCTCGACCGTCATGCCGGCGGCGATCAGCTGCGCCCGGTCGGCCATGTCGATGCCGTAGTAGCAGGGGTGGGTGATCGGCGGCGAGGTGATCCGCAGGTGCACCTCGGCGGCGCCGGCTTCGCGGAGCATGCGGACCAGCTCGCGGGAGGTGTTGCCGCGCACGATCGAGTCGTCGACGACCACCAGCCGCTGACCCTCGATCACCGAACGCAGCGGGTTGAGCTTCAGTCGGATGCCCAGCTGCCGCAGCGACTGCGACGGCTCGATGAACGTGCGCCCCACGTACCGGTTCTTCACCAGCCCCTCGGCGTAGGGCAGCCCGGACCCCTCGGCGTAACCGGCCGCGGCTGCGGTGCCCGAGTCGGGCACCGGGATGACCAGGTCAGCAGCGGCGGGAGCCTCCCGCGCGAGGATGCGCCCCATCTGGCGTCGCGCCGCGTAGACGCTGGTGCCGCTCCTGCGGTGGTCGGGGCGGGCCAGGTACACCCACTCGAACAGGCAGAACCGGACGGTGGGCTCGGCGAAACGACGCGACCGCACCCCGTGCGCGTCGATGATCACTACCTCTCCCGGCTCGACCTCGCGGAGCTCGTGCGCACCGACGATGTCGAGCGCGGCACTCTCGGAGGCGACGACGTAGCCGGTGGGAAGACGGCCGAGCAGCAGGGGACGGACGCCCCACGGGTCGCGGACCGCGAACAGGGTGTGCTCGTCCATGACGACCAGCGAGAACGCCCCCGACAGCTTGGGCATGGTGGACACGATGGCTTCTTCGAGCGACACGTCCTGATCCGCGGCCAGCAGTGACGCCATCAGGCTGCTGTCGTTGGCCGGTGCGACGCCAGGCCCCAGCATCCGGGCGACGTCGGCGGTGTTGCACAGGTTGCCGTTGTGGCACAGCGCAAGCTGTCCCCCCGCGGGGGTCTCGCGGAACTGCGGCTGGGCGTTCGGCCACGACGACGACCCGGTCGTGGAGTAGCGCACGTGGCCGACCGCGAGGTGACCTTCCAGCGCCGCCAGCTGAGACTCGTTGAACACCTGGCTGACCAGGCCCATGTCCTTGGTGACCGTGATGTGGGCGCCGTCGGAGACGGCCATGCCGGCCGATTCCTGGCCGCGGTGCTGCAGGGCGAACAGCCCGTAGTAGGTCAGCTTCGCGACGTCCTCGCCGGGGGCATACACCGCGAAGACGCCGCACTCCTCACGCGGGCCCTCCCCCAGCCGTGCGAGGTCGTCCGCGCCGTCGGGGCGGGGCGCGGCCAGCGGGAGTCTGCGGCCGGGCAGGGCGAACGCCACACGGGCTCCTTGGAAAGGGAAGTGGCGCGAGTGTACGGCCCTGACGCTCTCGCGGCCGGTCCCGTGAGGCGACACGCCCGCACGTGGCCGCCCCGTACCGTACACTTGTAGCGCACGTTCCACTTCTGCCGGGAGAGTCGCCGTGAGCCAGCAGCCGAAGGTCACCGAGCAAGAGGCCCGCGAGGTCGCCGAGGCGGCGCGCGAGGTCGCCTGGGACAAGCCCAGCTTCGGGAAGCAGCTGTTCCTCGGCAGCTTCGACCTCGAGCTGATCCACCCTCACCCGCGGCCCCGCCCCGCGAGCGTCGAGAAGGGTGAACGGTTCCTGCGCGAGCTCGAGGCTTTCCTGCGCGAGAACGTCGATCCGCTACAGATCGAACGCGAGGAACGGATCACCGACGATGTGATCCGCGGCCTGATCGAGCTGGGCGCGCTGGGCATGAAGATCGACGAGGAGTACGGCGGCCTGGGACTGTCGCAGGTGTACTACAACCGGGCGCTGGCGCTGGCGGGCTCCGCTCACCCGTCGCTGGCCACGTTGCTGTCCGCCCACCAATCGATCGGCGTGCCGCAGCCGCTGAAGCTGTTCGGCACCGACGAGCAGAAGCGCAAGTGGCTGCCGCGGTGCACCCGTGAGATCAGCGCGTTCCTGCTGACCGAACCCGACGTCGGCAGCGACCCAGCGCGGATGGGGGCGACCGCCGTCCCGACCGCCGACGGCGACGCCTACCTCATCAACGGCCTGAAGCTGTGGACCACCAACGGTGTGATCGCCGACCTGCTGGTGGTGATGGCCGTGGTCCCGCCGAGCGACGGTCACCGCGGCGGCATCAGTGCGTTCGTCGTGGAGATGGACACGCCCGGGATCACGGTCGTCAACCGCAACCGGTTCATGGGTCTGCGCGGGATCGAGAACGGCGTCACCCGCTTCGACAACGTGCGGGTCCCCAAGGAGAACCTGATCGCCAAGGAGGGCATGGGTCTCAAGATCGCGCTCACCACCCTCAACACGGGCCGGCTCTCGCTCCCCGCGATCTGCGCGGCCGCCGCGAAGTGGTCGCTGAAGATCGCACGCGAGTGGGCCAGCGAGCGCGTGCAGTGGGGGCGCCCGATCGGTCAGCACGAAGCCGTCGCGGAGCACATCTCGTTCATCGCCGCGGTGGCCTTCGGGCTCGAGGCGGTGGTGGAGCTGGCCAGCACCATGGCTGACGAGGGCGCCAAGGACATCCGCATCGAGGCCGCCATCGCCAAGCTGTACGGCTCGGAGATGGCGTGGCTCGCCGTCGACCGGCTGGTGCAGGTCCGGGGCGGCCGCGGGTACGAGACCGCCGATTCGCTGGCGGCACGCGGCGAGAAGCCCATCCCCGCCGAGCAGGTCCTGCGCGACATGCGCATCAACCGCATCTTCGAAGGATCGTCGGAGATCATGCGACTGCTGATCGCCCGCGAGGCGGTCGACCAGCACCTGGCGGTCGCAGGCGGGATCATCGACCCGGACAAGGAACTGAGCGAGAAGGCGCGGGTCGGCCTGGAGGCGGCCGGCTTCTACGCCCGGTGGCTGCCCACCCTGGCGGTCGGCGCCGGCCAGATGCCCAACAGCTACGAGGAGTTCGGGCCCCTGGCCGAACACCTGCGCTTCGTCGAACGGAACGCACGGAAGCTGGCCCGCTCCACGTTCTACGCGATGTCGCGGTGGCAGGGGAAGCTCGAACGCAAGCAGATGTTCCTCGGCCGGATCGTGGACATCGGCTGCGAGCTGTTCGCGATCAGCGCCGCCTGCTCCCGGGCGCAGATGATCCTCGAGAACCACGGCGTCGAGCGGGGTCGTGCAGCCCAGGAGCTGGCCGACCTGTTCTGCCGCGGCGCTCGGCGGCGGTCCGAGCGGCTGTTCCACGAGCTGTGGCACAACGACGACGACGTGGTCTACACCGCCGCACAGCGGGCCCTCAACGGCCGCTACACGTGGCTGGAGGAAGGGGTGCTGGACCTGTCGGGCGACCGCCCGATGGTCCGCGAACCGGCACCGATCGCGGTCACCGAGAACATGCACCGCAAGATCAGCGCCGACGTCACGCTGCGTGCGGGTGCGACAGGGTAAGGACACCGACCGCACCCCAAGTGCGGCCCTGGCTGGCGAACGACAGGCTGACGTGCCGGTACGGTCGGGCCGACCACGAGAGGGGCGCCCGTGATCGACCAGTCGTTCGCTGTCGACGCCCGTCGGGACGTCCAGCCGTACGGCAAGGTCTTCGATGACGGGCCGCTGGGGATGTGCCTGGTGGGTTCCGACCTGCGGTACGTCGACGCCAACGAGGCCTACTGCCGCATCACCGGGTACACGCTGAACGAGCTGCGTCAACGCACGTTCCGCGACATCACCCACCCCGAGGACGTCGACGGCGAGACGCAGCTCGCCACCCGGCTGTTCGAGGGCAGCGTCCGCAGCTACCAGATCGAGAAGCGCTACCTGCACCGCCGGGGGGGCGTGGTCTGGGCCAACCTGCACGTGTCGACCGTCGCCGACGACGACGGCCGGCGCCTCGCGCTCGCCATGATCGAGGACATCTCGGAGCGCAAGCGCGCCCAAGTGCAACTCGAACGGACGAACGCCGAACTGCAACGGGCCAACCAGCGCCTGCAACGCCGCACCGAGATGGATGGCCAACTCGCCGAGGCCGCGCGGGCGGTGAGCACCGCCCGCGACGTCCGGACTGCGTTCGCCTCCTTCACTCGGGTGCTGAGCGACGTGGTGCCCTTCGACTGGGCGGCGCTGGCCGTCCCGGACAGCGACCGGCGGGTGCGCGTCGCACTGGTCACCGGCGACGCGGCCGACGCGCTCCCGGCCGGGTCGCTGATCGACGCCGGGAAACCGGACCTGCGGGCGGCGTTGGAAGCCGGTCGCGCGTATCTCCGCCGCGACCTGCAGGCCGGTGAGCCCTCGCCGGTCGACGAGCAGCTTCTGGCGCGCGGCCTGCACGCCTACGTCGCGGTCCCGATCCGCGTGGGAGGCGAGGTGACCGGGGCGGTGATGTTGGCGTGGGCCGATCCGGTCGGTTGCGACCTCGACGACGTTCCCCTGCTGGAGGCGTTCGTCCGCGAGGCCGCCGGAGCGCTGAGCACGCTGCTGCTGTTGGAGCAGGAGCGCACGATCGCCCAGAGCCTGCGCGAACTGGATCGGCTGAAGAACGACTTCGTCGGGGTGGTCGTGCACGACCTGCGCGGGCCGTTGGCCCTGGTCGCGGGGTACGCCGACCTGCTCCGCGATGACTGGGGAACGCTCGACGAGGCCGCGAAGCTGCACTACCTCGACCGCATCAGGCGGACCGCGCACGACATCAGCGAACGCGTCGGCGAGATCCTGATGGTCGCGCGGATCGACTCCGGGGAGATCCCCTGCGAGCCGTCGCGGTTGGATCTGGCCGGGGTCGTCGACCGGGCCGTCGCGGACGCGTGCACCGAGCATCCCGACCGTCGCTGCGTCGTGGACCTGGAGCCAGGGCTCGAACCGGCGCACGCCGATCGGTCGCACACCCGTCGGATCCTGCGCAACCTGCTGGCCAACGCGCTGAAGTTCTCACCGGCGGACAGCAACGTGCGGGTCTCGGTGCGGCGGTCCGGCGACGAGATCGTCGTCTCGGTCCGTGACCAGGGGATGGGGATCGCCCCCCAAGACGCCGACAAGCTGTTCCGGAAGTTCTCGCGTCTGGGCGGTGGAGGCCGCCCCGACGGCACCGGGCTCGGCCTGTACGTGTGCAAGGCGCTGGCCGAGGCGCAACGCGGACGTATCTGGTTCGACAGCGTCCCGGGCCAGGGCAGCACCTTCAGCTTCACCGTCCCGGTGGCCTGAACAGGCTCTGCGGCCCAGGGTCAGGCCAGCCGGTCAGCCTCCAGCGCCCGCGGCAACCCGCCCTCGTACGCGGCGCGCGCCCCGTCCAGCGGCAGGTCGACGACGCCGACCACCTCGATGCGGTCTCCGCCGACGGTTCCCGCGCGCCGCAGCCACACCTCGTGCTCGCGGCACGCCGCCTCGAAGTCGGTCACCCGCTCGCACGGCACGCTCACCACGACACGGGTGGGCGCCTCGGAGAACAGCGCCTGCACAGGGTCCACGCCGGCGTCGGGTTCGAAGCGGACCCCGACCTCGCCGGCCAGCGCGGATTCCGTGAGGGCGGCCAGCAGGCCACCGTCGGAGATGTCGTGGGCGCTGGCGACGACACCGTCGCGGGCCACCGCGGCCAGCAGCCGGTGCAGCCGACGTTCGGCGTCGAGGTCGATGGGTTCCAGACGCCCGCCCAGCGGAGCGCCCAGCAGCTTCTGTAGCTGGCTGCCGGCCAGGCCGGGGCGGGTCGGCGCCCCGACCTGGTACACGCGGTGGCCGGCCGCTTGGAAGCCGATCCCGATCGCTCGGGTCACGTCGTCGAGGACCCCGACTACACCGACCACCGGGGTGGGGTGGATGGCCCGCCCGGCGGTCTCGTTGTAGAAGCTGACGTTCCCGCCGGTGATCGGTGTCCCCAGCGCCTCGCAGGCGTCGCCGAGCCCGGCCACCGCCTGGGCGAACTGCCACATCACCTCGGGACGTTCGGGGCTGCCGAAGTTCAGGCAGTTGGTGGCAGCCACGGGCCGGGCTCCGGCGCAGGCGACGTTGCGGGCCGCCTCGGCCACCACGCGGCGGGTGCCCTCACGCGGGTCGAGCTCGCACCAGCGGCCGTGCCCGTCGGTGGCCACGGCGATGCCGTGACGGGCGCCCATCAGGCGGAGCACGGCGGCGTCCCCGCCCGGTCCGGCGACTGTCGTCGAGCCCACCAGCTGGTCGTACTGCTGGTACACCCACCGCTTGCTTGCGACGTTGGGGCTGGCGAGCAGGTCCAGGGCCACCGACGACAGGTCGGCGCCGACGTCGAGGGCCTCGGCGTCGACGTGGGCGTAGCGGTCGAGCCAGTCGGGGCGTCGGGCGGGGCGGTCGTACAGGGGGGCTTCGTGCGCGAGCGACCGGGCAGGCACGTCGGCGACCACCTCACCGTCGCGGACGACCTCCAGCCGGTCTCCGTCGGTGACCTCGCCGATCACCGTCGCCGGGACCTCCCAGCGGTTGCAGACGGCGACGACCTCGTCGAGGCGGTCGGGCGGGACCAGGGCGAGCATCCGCTCTTGCGACTCGGAGCACAGGATCTCCCACGACTCCATGGACGGTTCGCGCAGGTGGACCGCGGACAGCTCCACCCGCATCCCGACGTCCGACCTCGACGCCATCTCCGATGTCGAGGAGGTGATCCCCGCGGCGCCCATGTCCTGGATCCCGGCGACCAGCTCACGCTCGTAGAGCTCCAGGCAGCACTCGATCAGGAGCTTCTCGGCGAACGGATCGCCGACCTGCACGTTGGGGCGCTTGTCGGCGCTGGCCGCGTCGAACCCGGCGGATGCGAGCACGGACGCCCCGCCGATGCCGTCGCGTCCGGTGGCGGATCCGATCAGGACGGCCAGGTCCCCGACACGCTGGGCGCGGGCCAACTGCAACCGGTCGGCGGGGAGCACCCCGACGCACAGGACGTTCACCAGCGGGTTGCCGGCGTAGCTGTCGTCGAACACGGTCTCACCACCGACGGTGGGCACACCCACACAGTTGCCGTACCCGCCCACGCCCCGCACGACCCCGTCGATCAGGTGGCGTTGGAAGGCGTCTCCGGGGTTACCGAAGCGGAGCGGATCGAGCAGCGCGACGGGGCGCGCCCCCATCGTCAGGATGTCGCGGATGATCCCGCCGACCCCGGTGGCCGCGCCCTGGTAGGGCTCCACGAAGGACGGATGGTTGTGGGACTCGATCTTGAAGGTCACGGCCAACCCGTCGCCCACGTCGACCACGCCCGCGTTCTCACCGGGTCCCACCAGGACGTGCGGACCTTCGGTCGGCAGACCGCGGAGATGCAACCGGCTCGACTTGTACGAGCAGTGTTCCGACCACATCACCGAGTACATGCCGAGCTCCGACTTCGACGGGACGCGACCCAGCGTGGCCACGATCCGTTCGTACTCCTCTGTGGTGAGGCCGAGCTCATCGGCGAGCCGCCGCGCGTCGGCGTCGCCGAGTTCCTCCCCGACCGGGAAGATCGGGCTCTCGCCCGGCACGCCCCGCGCCGTCTCGACCGTGGGAGGTTCGGGCATCACATCGCTCCGTCGGGACGTCGGTGCAGGCTACGCGTGGGCGCAGGTCAGTCCACGGGTGCCTGGCGCAGGTGGGCGAGCACGCTGGCGAAGATGCGTCGCCCGTCGGTGCCGAACGCCAGCGACGGGTCGGTGGCGTGCTCGGGGTGGGGCATCAGACCCGCGACGTTGCGGCCAGCGTTGACCACGCCCGCGATGTCGCGAACCGAGCCGTTGGGGTTGTGCCCAGCGGCGTACCGCATCAGCACCCCACCCTCAGCTTCGAGTCGGTCGAGGGTGGCGGGTTCGGCGTGGTAGCGGCCCTCGCCGTGCTTGACGGGCAGACGCAGCCGGGTCCCGGGGGGCAGGTCCGCCGTCCAGGCGCAGGTGGCTTCCAGGACCACCTCGACCTCGCGGCACACGAACCGCAGTCCCTCGTTCATCAGCAGCGCGCCGGGGAGGAGGTCCGCCTCGCACAGGATCTGGAACCCGTTGCAGATGCCGAGGACGGGACCGCCCGCAGCGGCGAAGTCCTTGACCGCCGCCATGATCGGTGCCAGGTGCGCGACCGCGCCGGTGCGCAGGTAGTCGCCGTAGGAGAACCCCCCGGGCAGGACCACGGCGTCGACGCCCTTGAGGTCGCGGTCGGCGTGCCACAGCTCGACCGCGTCTGCACCGGCCAGCTCGCAAGCCGCGCGCGCGTCGCGGTCGTCGAGCGACCCGGGGAAGGTGATCACGCCGATCTGCAACGTCGCTACTCCCGTGGGTAACCGGCCCGTCGGATGCTGTGGAGCGGGTCGGGCTCGGTGAGGAGCTCTCGGACGTCGCTGCAGCCACGGGGCGGGTTGTCCCCCAGCGCCAACCGTTCGCACCCCAGGTGTTGCGCCTGGACGGCGGCGAGCTCGTCGCGGGCGGTGACGGGACGGCCCGGGAAGCCCTGGCCGAGGTGGACGAGCTCGTGGATGATCGCGGGGGCGGCTCGGGCGCCGGGCTCGAACTGGAACTTGGCGTTGATCTCGACGACGGTGGCGCCGTCTTCGACGCGGGCGCTCGACTCCACGCCGGTCAGCTCGAACACCGCGATCCGCAGCATCCCGTTGGACGCTGCCCACCGCTCGAGGCCCGTGCGCGCCACCCCCAGGTCGGGTCGCTGCAGCAGCTGGCACACGGCGCTGAGCGCCCGACGGCTGGTGGCGCGGGCCGATTCGTCACCGACCAGGGTGATCCCCGCGGCGCAGTCGGGGCCGGGCTCGGCGGTGCGGATCCGGTTGAGGGTGGCGTCACCGCGCTCGTGCGTGACGGTGGCGTTCCCCGGCGGGCGGCGGGCGGCCGGGTCGATCTGCGGACGCGAGATCGAAAGGAACGCCCAGATCACCACGCCGACGCCGACCGGGATCAGGACCACCACCGCGATGGCGAACCAGCGGTGCAGCAGCGGGGCGCCGGTGGGATCGCTCGGCAGGCCGTCATCGACTCCGCCCGGTCCGGAACGGGTGCGGGAGCGCAGGCTCGTCACAGGTCTACTCCAGCACCCGCCAGGTGTAGGTCTCGATGACCGGGTTGGTGAGGAAGTCCGCGCAGAGACGGTCGACGTGGGCAGGCAGTTCGTCGGTGGCGGCGTCGATCTCCAGCTCCAGGTGCTTCCCGACCCGCACACGGCTGACGTCGCCGTAGCCGAGCCCTGGCAGCGCGCGCTCCACCGCCCGACCCTGGGGATCGAGGATCTCGGGTTTGAGCATGACGTCGATCGCGACGCGCGGCATCGGACCTCCGCTGGCGATGGCGGCAGCGTACCAGCGCGGCGGGTCGCCCCTCACCGACGGCGCAACACGGTATAACACTGCATGAAGCTTGACGACGGTGTCCTCCGCGGCGTAGCGTGCGGCCATGGAGCGGATCGGGGTCCCCGCACTCGTCGTGGCCGAGGTCGCCGCGGTACTGGGCCTGCACCGGCTGGGCCACCTCCCGTGGCTGGCGATCCAGTGGGGTGACCTCCCGCTGTGGCTCGCCACCGTCCGACCTGAGGACGCGGTGGCCGCCACCGCGCGTGTCGTTGCGCTCGCGTGCGCGTACTGGCTGCTGGCGACCACGCTGGCGTACGTCGCGACACGACGATCGCGCTCGACGGCGGCACGACTCACCCGCCGCCTCACCCCGGCTGCCGTCCGTCGCCTGGCCGACCGCGCCGTCGTCTTCGGCCTCGCTGGCGCGCTGAGCGGGCTGCCGGCCGCGGCCGGCGCCGCGGACGGCCCGCCGCCGGTCGTCGTCCTCGACGACGGTCGGCTGGTGGTCGCCCCACCGGGGCCACCGCCTCGACCGGCGACCGACGCCGACGCCGCTCGTACCGACGAGACCTGGCCACCACCTCGACCGGCGACCGACGCCGACGCCCCTCGTACCGACGAGACCTGGCCACCACCTCGACCGGCGACCGACGCCGACGCCCCTCGTGCCGACGAGACCTGGCCACCACCACCGTCGGTCATGCCCCCCGACCGCCCCGACCGCGCACCGCGGCCCCAGCCTCCGCCTGCAGGCACCGACGACGAGGCCGCTGCGGATCACGACCCGGTGCTCCATGCGCGGCCCGGGGGAACCTCGGAGGTTCGCGTGCCGAGCACGACGGCGGACACGACCGTGTACACCGTCCGGTCGGAAGACAACCTGTGGTCGATCTCTGCCCGGACGCTCGCCGCCGCGCGCGGCCGACCGGTGCGGCAGCTGTCCGACGGCGAGGTCGCCCGATACTGGGTGCGGGTCATCGACGCCAACCGAGCGACGCTGCGGTCCGGCGATCCGGACCTGATCCACCCCGGCGAACAGGTGGTGCTGCCGTCACCGGGCGAGGATCCGCGATGAGCGGGACCGTCGCCGATCCCGCCGGCGTCGCGGGCACCGTCCGTCCCCGCCCGGCGACCGCGCCGGCGCCCGCAGCCCGGCGGCGGGGCGTGACTGCGATCAACGCCGCCGCGATCCTGGCGTGGCTGGTGGTGGCGGCGTTCGCGGTCGCCGGCCGCGGCCCGTTCGCCGCGCCAACCGCGCCTGCAGCCTCGACGGACGCCGTTCCAGGCGTCGCCGGCTTCGCCGAGCTCTTCGTCGTGGTGTGGCTCGGCGAGGCGGGCGAAGGATCCGAACAGGCGCTCGCTCCCTTCTACGGTGGTGACGTCGACCTGCGCGGCGTCGTCCCCGGCCGCCGCTACGTCAGCCGGGCGGCGGCGGTGGAGATCCGTCCGGACACCGCTGGGTGGGCGGTGACGGTGGTCGCCGACGTGCTGCAGGCCACAGACGACGGGTGGCGCGACGGCGGACGGCGCTACTACCGGGTCGGGGTGCTGGACGACGGTGGCCGCCTGGCGGCCGCGGCGCTCCCCGCGGAAGTGCCCCCGCCGAGGGCATCCGCGACGCCCGCAGCGCCTGCACTGACCGAGCCCACCGCCGGACCGGTGACGGACGCGGTCGCCAGGGTGGTGCGCGCCGTCCTCACCGGCGACGGGGACGTCACTGATCTGTTGGCGCCGGGCGCGGCTCTGCCGACCTTCGACGCGCCGCCCTACCACCGAGTCAGCCTCCGCGGCGTCCACACCGACACCCGACGCGGTGTGGCCGTGGCGGAGGTCGCGGCCACGGACGTGCGCGGGAACGTCACCGTCCTGCACTACGCCGTCAGAGTCCGTATCGACGATGGCGTCACGGTGTCCGGACTGGCGCCTGTGACACCCGACGTCGCACGGATGGCGGGAGGGTGAAACCGTGACGCTGCTGCTGCGGTACGTGCTGGAAGCCGAGATCGGCCGGAGCGCCAACGGAGTGGTCTACCGCGCACGGCAGCGCGGCGGCGATGGCCGGACCGTCGCGGTCAAGCGCCTGCACCACGCTGGTTGCGTCGACGTGGCCACGGCCGTGCGCGAGGCCGAGGTGCTCGGGGCGCTTGGGCACCCCAACATCGTGCCCCTGCTGGAGGTGGCTCCCGAGGACCAGGGCGTGGCGCTGGTGTTCGCCTACGCCGCGGGCGGGTCGCTCGCCGATGAGCTCGGTCGGGCCGGGCGGTTGACCCAGGAGCGGCTCGCCACGGTGATTCTGGCGATCGCTTCGGCTCTGCAGGCCGCCCACGCCCTCGGCGTCGTCCACGGCGAGGTCAAGCCCGCCAACGTCGTGTTCTCCGGCAGCGGCGAGCCGCTCCTGGCCGACTTCGGGGCCGCCCGGTGGCGGTCCGCCGGCGGCGATCAGCCGACCGTCGGGGCGGCGACCTACCTCGACCCGGCGCTGCTCGACCATCCCCAGCCCCATCCGACCAACGACCTGTACGGGCTGGCGGTCACCTGCTTCGAGGCACTGGCCGGTGTCCCGCCGCTAAAGGGAGCCACGGCGCACGAGGTGGTCGACCGCGCCGATCGCGGTGACCACGCCGACCTGCGCAGCCTGGCCCCGCAGGTCCGTCCACAGGTGGCGGCGGTGGTGCAACGGGCGCTGGCCCGCCATCCCCGCGACCGGTACCAGGGCGTCGCGGCGTTCGCCGCGGCACTGCGGGAGGCGTTGGATGAGCCGCCAGCGGGGCGCGGTCCCGTGGCCGCCGAGACGTCACCGGCCGCGACGTTCGGTGTCCCGCCCATCCGGGTGTTGCCGACCCCGGCCGGCGATCGTTTCCGTGCAGCTGCGCCGATCGCCACCGCGCCCGTCGCTCCAGCCGACGGCGAGCGCGGTCGGGGCGACGGCAGCGCCCCGACCCGCCGCGGCCGCGTGGGGCACACCGACGCCGTGACGCGACGCCGAACCGGTGGGCGGCGGTGGCCACCGTCGCGGGTCGGCGCTGCCGCCCTGGCGCCGGTCGCCGTGACTGTCCTCCTCGCCGAGCTGGTCTTGCTGGAGCCTGCTGCTGCCCGGCTCGCCGTCGCGCTGCAGGCCCCGCCGGCGCTGCTGGTGTTGGGTTGCGTCAGCCGCCGTTGGAGCTCACGGGCTCGGCCAACCAGTCGTGGCGTCGACGGTCCTCACGGCGCCGCTCGATCCGGATGCCCTCGAGTACCCGAGGACCGGCCGCCTCCAGGACCGCGATGATGTCGTCGCCGATCAGCTCGTCACGGTCGAGCAGCGCGTCGCGGAGCGCCTCGACGAGATGGCGGTTGGCGTCCAGTAACGCTCGGACCTTGGCCTTGGACTGGGCGAGCATGCGCTCCACCTGCGGGCGAGTGACCGGGTCGGCGATGACCCGTCCCACCAGGTTGGTGTCGTTGAACGAGCTGTTCTCGACCGCAGCCAACGACACCAGCGACGATCCCATCCCCACCGACCCGACGATCTCGCAGGCGACGCGGGTGGCGAAGACCAGGTCGCCGCCGGGGCCGGTGCTGACGTCTCCCAGCCACAGCTCCTCGGCGCACATCCCGCCCATGGCGATGTCGACGAGCGCCTCCATCTCGCTGCGTGACCGCGTGTACTCCTCGTCGAGGTCGCCGTGGGCCAGCAGCCCGAGGGATTCGCGCCGCTTGACGATGGACAGGACCTCCAGCCGCCGGGTGCCGCTGAGGTACGCCACGGTGGCGTGCCCGGCCTCGTGCGTGGCGACCCGGCGGCGTTCACGTTCGGTGTACTCCACCGGGTTCTTCAGGCCGATCTCCTCGGTCAGGCGTGCCTCCTGCACGTCGTTCCAACCCAGGCCGTCGCGGCCATCCTTGATCGCGAGGACCAGCGCCTCGTCCAGGAGGTGCTCGATCATCACCGGCGTGTAACCGAACGTCTGCCCGGCGAGCTGTTCGCGGAGTCGCTCGTCGTCGAGCTCGGCGGCGTGGGACTTGCGACCCAGGAAGTAGTCGATCAGCTCTCGGCGAGCCTGCTTGGCGGGCAGCTCGAAGGTCAGACGCCGGTCGAACCGCCCGGGGCGCACCAGCGCCGGGTCGAGGTTGTCGGCGCGGTTGGTCGCGGCGATCAGCAGCATGTTGGTGTAGCCCGGCTTGCGTTTGCTGATCTGGCGGTGGGCGGGGAGGAAGGCGTTGAGTGCCGCGGCGAGCCCGTTCCACATCCGGTCGCCGGCCGGCGGGGCGTCGAACGACTGCAGTTGGACCAGGAGCTCGTTCACGACCCCGCCGGTGCCCTCGCTGACGACCGGGCTGACCTGGAGCCGGGGGTGGGCGTCACCGGCCGTGGCGCCGGTGCGGGCCACGTCCGCCAGTGGGGTGGCGTTCAGCCCGCTGCGGGTCGCGCCGATCGCATCGATCTCCTCGATGAAGCCGATCGCGCCACCCTCGCGACGTGCCACCTTCCGAAGCTGCCGGAAGTAGCTGCGGAGCTTCCGGGCGGTCGCCCCGTACCACATCGACTGGAAGCTGGTGGCGGACACGAACAGGAACGGCACACCCGCATGGCGGGCCATCGCCTTGGCGAGGTGGGTCTTGCCGGTCCCTGGTGGGCCCTCGAACAGCAGCCCTCGCCGTGGGTTGCCGCCGAGCCGGTCCCGGTACATGGCGTAGCCCAGGAAGGTGTTGAGGGTCTTGACGACCTCGTCGACGATCGTGTCCAGGCCCTTGACGTCGTCGAACGTGACGTCGATCTGCTCGGGGCGGTAGAGAACGTGCGGGGACCGCCCCGACAGGACCGGCATCGCGATGACCGCGGTGAGGGCCACGATCAACAGCAGTGGGATGAGGTAGATCACCCAGTCGTCGGGGAGCTGCGGGGTCCGGAAGAAGTTGACCGGGTCGCCGCGCAGGATGCGTGCCCACAGGTACACGGTGGGCGCGCCCACGACGAGGGCCAACGCCGTGAGCCGCCGCTGCCGGGCCCTTTCGCGGGCCGCGCCGACGTCCGCCGCGCGCGCGTCGATGAGTGCGCCCCCGAGGCGGGATGCGACCGAATCCTGGCGTTCCATCGTGACTCCTGCCGTCCCGCATCGTCACCGGGGACGTCGGTACAGGTTACGCTGCGTAACCGCGGGGCGGGTCCGGATCACCGATCCACCGGCCGTGTCAACGGTTGTTCCCGCGGGCGAGAACAACCAGACATCGGACTGTCAACAGCCGCGACGTCCGCGCGTCACCGACCACGTTGGCTGTGCCGTTGCCCGCGCTGACGCGCGCGGTAGGCGGCGACACTCGCCCGGTTGCCGCAGGTGGCTGGGCTGCAGAAGCGACGCGAACGGCTCCGGGACGTGTCGATGTAGACGTCATCACACTTCTCGCCGGCGCAGACGTCGAGCCGGTGGAACTCGCCGGCCGCGATGACCGTGGCCTGTGCCATGGCCGTGTCAGCCGACAGGCGTTGTGCGAGGGCCAGCCGGCTCGGTGACAGCTCTATCTGAGGTCCTCGTCGCGTACCGACCGAAGCCGTCGGTGCGGGCCTGGCGACCGTGCTGGCGAACCTGCAGGTCGCCGTGGTCGCGCCGCACTCACCTCCATGGTGCTGCTGATCCAACCCGCCGATGCGCTCTCATCGCCACGACGGCGCTGGAGGAGCACCCCTTCCCCTCCACCTGGCCGGCACCGGCCTCGTACTCGCTCTTGTCGTGATGCCACCACCCCACGCGCGCGCGGACAGAGTCCGTACGGGTTGCAGCGCGGAGCTGTTGACGCTGTGAGGCGGTTCGCCCTCACGAGGATGGGACCAGCTGCTCGTCAACTGTTTCACCGGATCAGCACGCTGCGGATCGAAGCCACGTGGTAGGGGCGCTCGGACCGCCACGCGCGAGTACCCAGTGTCCCGTCCACCGCTGGCAGGTCGTGACCGGTCATGGAGAACGAGCCCTCCCACACCGTCTCCAGGCCCACCACGTAGTCTCCGGAGCGCTCGAAGATGTGGCGAACCGCGGGACGCTCCTCGCTGCCCGGCTCCGAGCGTTCGTAGGTGCGCCCCTCAACGTGCCATACGTACCCCACGGGGCAGGCCGTGGCCGCAACCGTGTAGCCGTTCAACGTGACCGTCGCGGTCACCGGCTCCTGGGGCTCGACCCACAGCCATGTCTCCAGCCCGGTCAACCCATCCACGCGCGGATTGACCCCGATCGACGGGGCGACGATCGGAACCCGCTCCCACACCTCGCGGTACGTGGGCGGCTCCGGATCGCCGGCAGGCGGAGGCTCCGACGGCCCAAAGCAAACCTCGCCCGTGTATTGTCTCCGGCCGGTGGTCGTATCAAGGCGGACGCGGAAATACAGTTCTTCGTCCTCCTTGCACGGCCAGACGTATCCGAGGGGGGCGATCTGATAGACGATGGGGCCGTCGTACTCGTAGCGGTACCGCTGCGGCAGTGGCCGGTTGTGGTCGATCCCTGAAGTTCCCCCGCGTACGCCCACGGAAACACCGAAATCACTGAGTACGGCGTCGCCGGCGGCCAGCTTCCCATCTCCCCACACTGGCGCGGGCGAGAAAGCGGCAGTCGCCGCAAGCATCAACACCCCGACAATCAGAAGTGCTGACCTGCGGCTCATCGTGCGGAGTTTTCCTCTGCAGGGCCCCCCAGCGCCACATGTACGACTCGCCATCGACCATCGGCTCCGCGGACGAGCGTGTACATCTCCTGGCGTGTCTCCCATCCCACACCGGTTTCGACGACCTGCCCTTCCGAGTCGACGACGCGCTGCATACCGTGGCTGGTGACAACCTCGAGTAACACCATGTAGTCGTCTACTCGGTGCGCGACCGCGATGGAATGGACCTGTGTGCCCGCATCGTCGTAGCGCGCGTCATGTCCACTCAACGCTTGTAGCTGAGTTGTGAATAGGTCGTAGCAGTCGCATCCCGGGTCGTAGATCAAAGAGGCCAGCTCCGGGTGGGGGTTGCGGTAGAGCCAGGTCCGGAAAGCGGCGATCTCTCGGAAGATCCGCTCGAAGTCGTCCTCGGAGGTCGCCTCCCCGGTGTTCGCCGGCGTCGGGTAGTCACCTTCCGGGACGCTCGCCACCTCCACCGACGGTGTCGGCGACGGGCTGAGCTGCGCCGAGGGGCGCCGCTCGGCGGAAGTCTGCGAACCCCGCACCAGGACGACAACCAGCGCGGCCGCAAGCACGGCGATGAAACCCCCCGCGGCCACAAGCCGCACACGGCTCACCTCAACTCCTCCTCGGTTCGACGTGGGCAGCGACGTCGATGGTCAGCGGCGGCTGACCGGGCATGAGGATGCGCATCAGTGTGAGGTCGACCTGGCGGGACGCCGCCACCTCGATGACGCTGGCTGTGGCGCGCACGCCCCCGCACCCGGGGAACGGGTCAGCGTGCGTCGCCAGGTAACGGCACGCACGCTCCTCGGCGGCGGCAGGATCCAGCCGTGCCGTGGCGGTCGCTCGGTACACGTCCACGTCGATCGCTGACGCGCCGGCCACGGCCGCCCCGTCCACCCACCCGGCCAGGTCCCGACGGGCGGTGAAGACACGCCACAGGTCCAGGTTGATGCCGCCCAAGAACAGCACGACCACACACAGGCCCAGCATCCACAGGGTGATGCTGCCGCCTTCGCCGCCACGGGAAGGCGCGGCGCCCGTCACGGTCCGACCTCGCCGAAGCCGCGGTAGGTGTCGACCTGCTCGGTGTGCCGCACCGTGTAGTTCACGGCGCCCACGGCCGTGCGCAGGCCCGGGAACGGCAGCGTCGGCAACCTCACTGTCACGTGGGCGGTGACGGCGGCGCCGCGCGGCAGCCCCGTCAACCCCGTACACGCGCCAGGGGGCGATCCGACCGCGTGGACGGAGAAGCAGACACGGACGTCGTCGGCCGCGACCTGGTGGTTGGCGGCCGACCGAGCGACCAGCGCCACCGCCGACGCCGCCGCGGTCCGGGGATCCTCGGCGAGGACGGCGGCACGGGCCGCCTCTTGCGCAGCGACCTGCGCCATCGACTGGCGTTCGACCCAGACGGGGAACGACAGAGCCAGGATCGCAACCGGGAACAGCAGCAGTCCCGCTCCCAGCGCCAGCTCGAGCGGCGCGGAGCCCGCGTCCGACGAGGTCGGCGCATCCGCGTGGGACGTCGGTCGCCGGGCGATCACGGGCTGCCCTCCTTGACCGCCGTTGCTTCGACGTGGAAAACCCAGTCGGCCACACCCGGTGCGAACGCCGGGAAGATGACGTCGGCCACCGCCTGGACCTGGCCGCCCTGTTGCGCGCAGCTGGTCCGCACCCCCCGCCGCAGCGTCCCGTCCAGCCCATCGCTCAAGACGTCGGCGATGCGTGCTTGGCACTCCTGGACGGTGGCTGGCGCCCGCGACCCGACCCTGACTCCTTCGTCGAGGGCAGCTCGCACCACTCCCCGCCCGTACTGGAACACCGCAAGGTTGGCGATCATGGTCAGCAGTACGAGCGACAGGCCCACCGCCAGGACGTACTGCAACGTCACGAAGCCAGCGTGGCCGCCGACGTCGCTCCGCCACCGGCCGTGGGACGCGGCCGCAGGTGGGCGCCGTCCCTGCCGGACAACGATCACGGCGGTCACCGGCGGGTCAACGTGCGCGTCCATCAGTCAGGGTCCGACCACCAAGCCGGGCTCCGACCCCAGCAGCCAGGCTCCGACCACCAAGCCGGGATCGACCCCAGCAGCCAGGCTCCGACCTCACCAGCAGGGGTCAACGTCCGACCTGGCCACCACCACCGCTGGTGATCTGGCTGGTGATCCACTCGATGATGCTCACGCCGGCGGCTTGCAGGGCGCCCCAGATGACGAGAAGCGCAAGGATCCCGATGGCCGCGTTCCCCAGAAGTTCCGCCGTGCTGAAGCCGTCCTCCCGCTCACGGAACTGTGTCGCCAACCCCGTCAGGCGGAGTCGCAACGCCGTGATCAGCTGCTGCATGTTGCATCCCTTCTCTCGAGTTCTTGACCTGTTGTGCCCTGCATCAGCGGACCCCGAAGATCAGTGACGGCAGGGGCGCGGCGATGAACAGCAGCATCACCGGCGCGAGGATCGCGATGATCGGGAGGAGCATCGCGGCGCGGCGGCGGGTCGCCGTCCGCTTGAGCGCTTCTCGGCGGGCGTCGCGGATGTCCTCCGACAAGCTCAGCAGCGCGTCGGCGAGGTCGGCGCCGAACTCGGCGCCAGCCGCGAGCAGCCGGTAGGTCCGTGCGGCGTTGGGCTCCGGCGTCAGACGCGCCATGCGCGCGAACGCCTCCGGGGCGCGCAGTCCGGTGCTGTGGGCCCGCAGGACCTCGGCGAGCTCGTCGACCACCGCGCCGTTGCCGCGCGCGACCACCCGCTGCACCGCCTGGATGACTCCCCCACCGATGCGCACGTTCATCGCCAGCAGCTGGTTGATCGTGTACAGCTCGATCCGCATGCGGTTGCGGCGCTCGTCGATACAGCGGTCCAACCGCCCCCGCCAACGCGTCACTCCCACCACGAAACCCAACGCCCCGGCCACCAGGACCTCCGACGGGGACCCGCCGATCACCAGGCCGACCGCCACCCCGATCGCCGCCCCCGCGGCGGCGTTGCCAAGCTGCCGCACCCGGTAATCCTGCACTCGCCGCTCGACGGGCACGTCGACGAGGAGGCCGGCCTGGCGGAGCTTCAACAACAGCCGTTCCTCGCCGGACGCGTCGACAACACGACCCAGTCGGTCCGCCAGCGCCTGCACCGGCGGGCCGAACAACCGCCGGATGGTGCCGCCTGACAGAGCCGCGTCCGGCGTTGCGACCGAGAGCACGTCTGCGCTACGCCCCAGGCTCGTGCGGCTGGCGACCGTGTAGGGACGCACTCGTGCCGCGAGCCGGCGGGTCGGACGGACCAGCAGCGATGTGGCCAATGCCACGGCGGTGCCGGACACGACCGCGGCGAACAGCGCCCATCCCAGCGGGGCGGTCACGTCTGCCCCTCCGGAAGCTGGCGCGAGACGGTCGCCCCGCCGCCGAACACCCGGTCCTCGCCTTGATCGCGGCCGAGGCGCCCCACGATCCACAGGCCCAGCAGGCTCAGCAGACCACCGATCAGAACGACCATGACCCCGGCTGGCGACCGATAGAAATCCCGGAAGTGGCCGGCCTGCGCGGTCAACAGCAGCAGCACGAGCCAGGGCAGCACGAACACGGCGCGCGCGTTGATGCGTTGCTCGAGGCTCTGCGTGGTGATCTCCTCCAACGCGCGCACATCCTTGGTGGTGGCCTCAGCCAGGTCACGCAGGATCTCGGTGAGGATGTGACCGCCACGTTCGTGCGCCAGGATCAGCACCTCGATCACCCGGTCGGAGGTGGGATCGGCGAGCTCCTCTTTGACCAGCTCGAGAGCTGGGACAACGCCGAGCAGGCGCGACAGCACCGGGTAGCGAACGAACGCCTGCCGCAGCGGTTCCGGTCCCCCGATCGTCAAGGCCGTGACCGCCTGGTTGAGCGACAACCCGGCCGAGATGCTGGCGAGGAGCTCGCGGATGCCGTCCGGCCAGGCTTCCTGCACCTCCCGCAGGCGCGTGGTGCGACGCCGGGCGAAGTACGTGTGCGGAAGCATCCCGGTGGCCACGGCCGGCACGATCGCGACCGCCGGTGCTCCAGTGATGGTCATGACCACCACGAACGTCACAAGACCGGCGGCCACCGAACCGACCGCGAACTGGCGTGGGGTGAGGTCCGCCCCGGCCTGGATCAACCACAGCTGGCGGCGGCTGACCTGGGTCGGCGTCCGGCCGCGGCCGAGGTCGAAGTGAGGCAGGCTGCCGGTCACGGCCCCGACGGCCAGCGACACGAACAGGCCGGTGATGGCCGCGGCCAGCAACGTCACCGCGGCCCTCCTGGTGCCGTTGTCCCGCTCATAGCGGCGAGCTCCGACCCTCGAGGATCGCCCGTAACGTGAACCCCTCCGGGAGCGCCCGCTCCATGCGCTCCGCAGCGGGCGGGACGGCACCCGTCCACACCAGCGGCTTGCCGAGTTCCTGGCGCACGAAGATCGGTTCAGTGCTGAAGTCGGCGTGCAGCGAGGGCACGAGCGCGAGGATCTCCATCACCTGCCGCCGGATGCCGTGACGGGGATCGGCTCGGTTGATGTCGTCCCGGTCGAGGTGCACCACCACGTCGATCGCCGACGCGAACACCTTCCTCACGATCGTTTCCGTCACGTTCTCTCCGGCCATGATCGCGGCGTTGACCAGCGCGTTGAGCGCGTCACGCGCCCCGTTGGCGTGCACGGTCACCGCGAACCCACAGCCGGCGTTGACCGCTCTGGTGAGCTCGAAGGCTTCGGCTCCGCGAACCTCACCCACAACGATGTGGTCTGGGCGCATCGACAGGGCGGTGCGTAACCGACCCCGCGCGAGAGTCCCCGCTTCGGGCGGTTACCGCTCCCCGTCGGACGGCCGGGAACGCGCGAAACCGCCGTCGTCACGTGTCCGTCACGGAGCACAGCTCACGAGGCCTCGGTCAGGTCGGTCGTCTTCGTTCGAGCGCTGGAGCGATGTGCGCGAACGGGCTGGGTTGTATCCAGGTGGGGAACGCCTTTTGCAGGTCCGTTGGCCCTTGTGCGTGGAAGCGTCCCGAGCTCACCATCTGTTGGAACGTGGTGCGTCGGAGGTTCCACTGCGCGAGCGTCTCGGCGTCGGTTGTGACGATCATGTCCTCGGTCCGTCCCGGATGTGATGTGCACAGCTCAGCGCGGGGGCGGTGGAGGACCATCCAGAAGCGCCGCACGGGCTCACCTTGCAAGTCGAAGCGCACCACAACCCCGCGCCGCGGAACCTTGTCGAGATCGACGAGTTGGCTCGTAGCCCACAGGACGTAGGCGGGGTCGAGGTGGTGTGGCTGCAGTTCGAGCCACCGCGACCCCCACGCTCCCATGGCGTCGCACACGGCCTTCAATTCCCAGCCGCTCTCTGTCAACGTGTACACGGATCCCCGCCCGTCCTCCTTGCGGCTGCTGACGACGACGCCGTGCCGCTCAAGCAGCCTGAGACGTTCCGCGAGAAGGGCCTTCGGGATCCCCGGCGCCCCGTCCCGCAACTCCGTGAAGGTGCGACACCCGGCCGCGAGGTTGCGCACGATGATCGGGGTCCACCGCTCCGCGAACAGTTCGGACGTCCGCGCGATCGGGCAGTACTGACCGTAACTCTTCATGGGCACAGTCTCGGCGGTCTCGATCAACCAGGCAAGTTCAGATTTTGGGATTGACCGGACGGCACGGCCTGCAGGACGCTCCCTCTGGATCGAGACGGACTTGAAGGAGTCCCAGAAGGGAGCAGGCTGAGGTGGACGGTTACTTCCTGGAAGACGGCCGCGGCGAGTCCGCGGATCTCGGCATCGTCTGTATGCGGGTCATCGTCTCGAAGGCACGAACGAACGGAACGTTCGGGATCGCTGAGTTCCGCGGATCCGAAGGCGCATGGACAGTCCCCCACGTCCACCGGCACATGGAGGAGTCCTTCTACGTACTCGAAGGCACCTTCGACTTCGCTTGCGGAGAACGCAGGTTCCAGGCCGACAAGGGCGCCTTCCTTATGGTTCCCCGGGACACGCCCCACGTCATGGCGGCAGGGCCAGGCGGTGGCACGCTGCTCGTAGTGTTCACTCCCGGGGGACTCGAGGACATGTTCCTGCAACTCGGCCGACTCCAGAGAACAGCATCACTGACCCAGGGATCAGAGCCGAGATCGCCAGCCGGTACGACTCGATCCCGGTCTGAGGAAGCCGTCGCGTTGGCGCCGACACGCGCCGACAACCGAACCGGGGCCGAATCATGCGCGCCTCGCCATCTCGGAGAGGCGCGCATATCCACGGCTTCGATCACGGCCTACGGGCGTTATCCCGATACGGCGTTGCCATCTCGAACCCCACCTACCGCTTTCCCCCTGCGGCACACACGTTCGCGAGCTCGTCTCCGCACCTACGCCATTCGCAGACACGGTCTGGTCATGAGGTACGCGGGACCGCCGGCCGCGCTCCGACGGCACCGAGGATGTGGAGTCCGACGATGCCCCACGCGAGCCCGAATACCACGGAGACGCCGAAGGCCACTGCGCCGGGAAGGACGTCGAGCGCGTTCACCATGATGCGTGCGACGAGGAACGAGCAGACCGATCCCACCGGCGATCCCTAGCAGGGTCCCCAGTCGCTGAGTGTCGCCCTCACGGCGCAGGACGCCTCCCGCAACGACCGCAGCGATACTGATAAGCAGCCGGCCGAAGTTCATCCCCGCCTCGAAGGGCGGCTCGACAAGCACCGCAACGCCCACCACGGCACCTATCGCCAGGACCGCAGCGACGCCTGCCAGCCACGTCGCGACCGTCCGGCGCCATCCGGGTCCCCCTCGGCGCACCATTGATGGCAGCTGCGCTCGCGCTGACCAACCCCGCGGTAGCGGGCGCTGGGACCGGTGCCGAGGCGGAACTGGCCGAGGTGCGGCGAGCCACGGCCCGCTACCACGACATCGAGCGTGCGGTCGCGGACGGCTACGTGCGCCGTTCCGACTGCGTCCCGCACATGGGGTACCACTACGTCCGCTCGGTCGCGGGGGACGCGAGCGAGCTCCAACCCACGGTCCCAAACATCCTCGTGTACGCCCGCCGGGGCAATGGGTCCCTGCGCCTCGTCGCCGTGGAGTACGCGAGCATGAAGCCCGCCACCTTGTTCGGCCGGGCCTTCGATCCTCCCCACCCGGGCGGACCGCCGTTCCACACCCTCCACACGTGGATCTGGCAGGCGAACCCCGACGGCACGTTCGCGGCTCTGAACCGCAACATCTCATGCACGTGAACTGTCAGCGGCGGCAGCGATGATCCAACCCATCACGACCAGGGTGCGGCGGCCCCGAACGGCCGCCGCCCCGTCGCGGGCAGCGGCACCTCGGCGAGTGCTCATGGCAACGCCGTGAAGCGTCCGCGCGAGGTTGCCGTTCGCTCTGATCGTCTGAACGCCCACCCTGTGATAGGCGTGACGCGGTCATGGTCTCATGCTCGTTGTGCTCCGGTGGCCGCATCCTGGCCCCGCGCACAACCACTGGGTTCTGAGCACGTTGTCTCGGGCGGGGCAGCCCGGCTACACGAGTCCCGGGAAACTGCGGTAGTTGGCGCATGACGTTCGACGCGGAACACGGCATAAGCGCCACACTCCCGGACCCGCGGTGGCCGAAGCCGGGACGGGCCGTAGCGGCGTTTGTTTTGCGAGCCGCTCGGACTACCGCATTCAGGAGCCGTGCAGCTGGACGCGAACCGCGCGACATTCCCCGTTGCGGGCGGCTGGTACGGCGACGTCCGCAGGCCCAGAGCGCACGTAACTGATTGCCGCCGTCCGTCACATAGTACTCCGCCAACGGGGCTATCTGGTTGTCATCGGCGGCAGGCTGATCGGCTCCAGGCGACACAACGACCGGAGAGTGTCTGTGAAGCCGAGCCGTCAGACACCCAATGACCATAGGAGGAGCCGTAGGAATCGATCATGAAGCCCCCTGAGTCTTCACCTCTCCCGATAGTGGCGGCATCAGCGCATCCTGCTGGGCGCCGAGCTGCTCCACCCGTCGTCGCGGTGGGTTATGAGCCCTTCTCGACCAAGACTGGACCACTGCTCCAGTGAGCGATATGAACGTCGACTCTATTGAGTCCAAACTTCATCGAGGTGCGCGCATCGATACTAAGGGCCGTTTCACCGACTGTCTTGACGATTCGCTGAGTGAGAGACGCATCAATTGGTATAGGCGCCCCCAAGGGAAGGTCGGCCCCCGTTCGCGACAGGAACCGTCGGTTAATCAGGCCTAGATTGTGGACGAGCAGGTTCCTTACCTCGATGAAATACATCATCTCGCGAACCGCATCCTCATCGGGCACCAGCGTAAAACCCAAAGCGCGTTCCAAGTCGGCCTGCAAGTCGTAAAAACCCTTATATGTAAGGGTGACGACCCGTTCTTCAGCGAGCCAGTCGATGAGTTCCGAAAGGTCGTCGTACTCGAGTACCTGGTCAATGCGCACCGTCTGACCCGAGCGCAAAGTCTCTGGACGGGCACGAAAAATCTCCCCAAGTAGTTGACCGATATACGCCAAAAATGAGTCGACCGAATTACTTATCAATGACTCCAATATGACGCCGCGATTGCGCTTCACCGCCTCCAAATGACGAGTCGATTTCGCTAGGCTTTCAAGACGCTCACTTGACATCGCGTCGCCCTCATCAATTAAGGCCAAAAGCTTGACGTTGGCTCGTTCTTGCTCGTCAGCCCACGCTGCCAGGTTTGCCATGTCTGAGTAGAACTGAATCATCTGCGAGTGGCGACGGAGAAACCTCGCGGCCGATTGCGTGAGCGGTATCGATTCAATCCGGGACTCGCCCGCTGTCTCCTGTGGGTCCATGCCGATGAGCGTATGGTGCAAGCTCGGGGGCGTCACCAATCATCATCCACCAAGTCGAGGCGGTTCACTATCAGGGACTAAGGACTGCGCCAATGGGTGCGTGAAGAAAGCCGGTCTAGGGTAGCGGTTGGGCGCTGTCAGGTCGGTGTGGTGTCGTCCAGGAGCTGTTCGGCGGCTTCGCGTGACACGTCTTCCATGGCCGTGATGATCTCGTCGAGGTGACGTCGGTTGGCGATCCACTGTTCGTACAGCTGGGCCTGGCGGGGAGTGAGACGGCGGGTGACGGTCTTGCCGGCAACTTTTCGGGCTCCTGGTAGTAGGGCCCGGGACGTTGCGGCGGGTCGGCGTGGCAGCGGCATGAGGGCGTGCTGCAGGTGGTGAACCGTCGGGTGACGCTGCCCTGGCTGATGAAGCCCGGTTCGCTGATCTGGGCGGCGAGGTCGAGGTAGCGGCGCCGGGCCGCGGGTCGGTCGCCGGGGTCGATGCCAGGGTCGGTCACAGGATGCTCCTTGCGGGTCAGGGTAGGCGGGCCGGGTGCTTGCCTCCCGGGTGGGATGCGGGCGCTGGCACCGGGGGGTCGTCGACGCCGTGTGGGCGGCCGTGCAACCGCTGCTGCCGTCCAGGCCGTCCGATGCGCATCCGCTGGGCTGTCACCAGCCCCGCATCGCCGACCGTGACCGCTTCGAGGCGCTCCTGGTGCGGCTGGTCACCGGCTGCTCGTGGCGGACCACCGCGGCGCTGAGCGGGATGAGCGGGACCACGCTGCGGCGCCGACGCGACGAGTGGGTGACCGCCGGGGGTGTTCGAGACGCTGGCCGATGAGGCCATCGCCGCCTACGACCGCATCGTGGGGCTCGACCTGTCCGAGGTCGTGGTCGACGGGTCGATCCACAAGGCCCACTTTGGTGCTCGAGCATCCCAGCGATCCTGCCGTCCGCTAGAACCAGAACGCCGGCGATTATGAGCCATCCGCGCTCCGAGGCGTTCCCGCCCAGAACCACTGCGATGCCGTACGCCAGCGCGTTGGGGCACTACTACAACACCGACGCCGAGGTCGACCGGTTCTGCTACCTCCCACCTCCTCCTACCTGCCGCCTGGCCTGACAGCCTTGTGGTAGTAGAGACATGGCCGGCCGGTGCCCTCACAGCGGTCGTAGACGCCCTGCGAGCGCGACCGCATCGGGAACACCCGCAGGAACAGGTCCAGCGTCTCGCGGATCGCGTAGGCGTGGGTGTAGGGCCCGAAGCGCCGATCGGCCCGCGACCTCGGGTTGCGCATGACGCGTGCCCGCGGCACCTCCTCCGAGGTCGTCAGCACCAGGTACAGGTTACCTCTTGTCGTGGCGGTAGCGGACGTTGTACCGCGGCCGGTGTTCCTTTGATGAGGTTGTACTCGAGGTGGAGCGCCTCGACCTCGCCACCCACCACGATCCACTCGACCGACCGTGCCGCCTCGAGCATCGCCTGCGTGCGCGGCGGGATCAGGTGCCAGCCCTGGAAGTAGTTCGCCAACCGTTGCTTGAGCGATTTCGCCTTGCCGACGTAGACGACGCGTCCGTAGCGGTCACGCCACGGGTAGCACCCAGGCGCGTCGGGGACGGCACCGGGTCCTGGACGGAAGGCGAGCGCGGGGTTCTCCACGCCGCCATGGTACGGCCGGTGTCTCCACCGCTGTGGGGCGCCGGAGCGATCCACCGCGCCGAGCCGGTGCGATGGTCAGGGCGACCACGACGCCCAGCGCTCGACGGTGACGGCGATCACGGGCCCGCGGGGGGCAGTGTCCCGGTACGGCGGGTACTTCTCGACCAGCCGCTCGATCGCTTGCTCGCGAGCCGCTCCCGCCTCCACGATCCGTGCGGTGCCGTCCGCCCGGACCCACCACAAGCGTGACCAGTCGTCTTCGTAGTGGTCCACGATGACGCTGGCGACCGGGCGCGCCGCGATGTTCTTCAGCCGCTGGAGAGCGGTGGTCGTTTTCGGCTTGTGGTCGATCGCCGTGACGATCGTGCCGCGGCCGACGGCGAAGGTGATCGGCACGATGTGCGGACGCCCATCGGGCCGGACAGTGGCGAGCCGGGCAACCCGCGCTTGCGTCACCCGCCGCCGCAACTCCGGGTCGAGGTCCTGCTCCATGCCCCCACCGTAGACGTCAAACCGCCTCCGCAGAGCGGGTCATGTGCCCACGGCTCGGCCCACCAGCACCTGCTGCCGCGTCTAGGCTGCTGGGGCCGTTGTCCAGTCGACTGGTCGCCGTACCGTGGCGCGCGGCGGCGGTCAGCGAGGTCAAGCCGGGCTGAGGAGAGAGCAGTGGACATCGGAATCGGTATCCCGAACACCGTCCCGGGCGCTACCGGCGCACAGTTGCTCGACTGGGCCCGTCGCGCCGAGGAGGCAGGTTTCTCGAGCCTCGCCACGATCGGAGTCGTGTCCTATCCGGGATACGAGGAGCTGACCGTCCTCGCGGCCGCGGGGGCGGTGACCGAACGCATCCGGTTGCTGTCCAACATCCTGATTGCCCCGGCGCGCAGCACCGCCGAACTGGCCAAACAGGCAGCCAGCGTCGATCAGCTCACCGGCGGGCGGCTCACGCTGGGCGTGGCTATCGGCTGGCGCGCGACCGACTACGAGCTCACCGGCCGGGACTTCGACAACCGCGGGCCGCGGTTCGACCAGCAGCTCCGCGAACTCCAGACCGCGTGGGCCGGGGAGCCGCTAGCGGAAGGGACGAGGCCGGTTGGGCCTGCTCCGGTGCAGCAGCCCGGCGTGCCGCTGCTCATCGGGGGAACAGCCGACGCGACCATCCAGCGAGTGGTCGAGTTCGGTATCGGGTGGACCGCCGGTGGCATGCCGCCAGACGCCGTGGGCGCCACGGCCGAGAAGGTGCGGTCGGCATGGAACGAAGCGGGCCGAGACGGGCAAGCCAGGATCGTGGCCCTTGCCTACTTCTCGTTGGGCGACACCGTCGAGGAGTCGCGCCGCAACCTGCTCGATTACTACGAGCCGATGGGCAGTGACACGGCCGAGATGATCGCCGACAGCGCACTGCGTTCCGCAGAGGCCATCACCGGTGCGATCGACGCCTACGCACGAGCGGGGGTGAACGAGCTCATCCTCGACCCGACGGTCTCGCAGCCTGAGCAGGTCGATCTGCTGGCCGAGACGGTGCTCTAGAGCCTACTGTTCACGGGTGGTGTTGCTTACACGAACGTAAGTAGTCGGCTACTTCAACTGAGGTGGCCACGGCGTGAACGCTCTGGTCGTCCATCGTGCAGCATTCATCGCGTCTCGCAGCCGTGTGGCTGGCGTTGGACCGGCACACGCCAGGACGACAGCGTCCTGGACATGGCCGGTGTGATCGTCTGCGGCGTTCGCGCCGGGCGCATCGCCTGGGGTCGGCTCTACATCGAGCCGGTGAAGGCTACGGACAGCGGTGCGGAACATGACGAGCGGACCGTCAGACGGGGCGTGAAGCGCGGCACTTCGCACACCGCTGACCACGTCTGACTGCGGCAGTCGCGCCAGAGTGCCGTACGAGAAACGAAGCCAACATCAGGGCGCTACAAGCTGCTCGTTTGCCGAGTGCCGTGCGAGAGAGCTTGTAGGGTCGCCGCGGCTCGTCTCGCTCGCGACAGAGCCAAGGGCCGGAGGTGGAGCGGTGGGTGACTACACCCTTGCCCTCGACGAGGTCGAGCTCACCCGGTACCGGGACATGGCCGAGGTTGCCCGGGCCCAAGAGGGTGACGCGTGGACGCGCGCGGGGATCGTGCCAGGCGCCGTCGTGGCGGACGTGGGATGCGGCCCGGCGGCGGTCACCGTCGCCATGGCCGACGTGGTCGGCGAGGACGGGCGTGTGATCGGCGTCGAGCGGGAGCCCGACACGCTGGCCGTCGCACAGCGGGTCGTCGCCAACGCCGGTGCCCGGAACGTCGAGCTGCGACAGGGCCAGGCCACGGCGACCGGTCTCGAGCCCGGCTCGCTGGATGTCGCAGTGATGCGTCACGTCCTCGCCCACAACGGCGGGCAGGAGCAGGCGATCGTCGACCACCTCGCGTCGCTGGTGCGACCTGGCGGTTCCGTCTACGTCATCGACGTCGATCTCACGGCGATCCGGATCCTCGACGCCGATCCGGACCTCGACGACCTCATCGACAAGTACGTCGAGTTCCACCGACGGCGCGGCAACGATCCCTGGATCGGGCTGCGGCTCGGCAAGCTTGCGACCGCGGCGGGCCTGACCTCCGTCGAGCATCGCGGCTGGTACGCGATCGTGCAGTTCGTGCCGGGCATGCGTCCGCCGGCGTGGGCCGCACGCGACGCCATGATGACCGACGGGATCATCGACGAGGACGACGCTGCGCGTTGGGACGCAGCGTTCGCCCGGACCGACGCGGCGACGGTGCCACCGACGCTCTTAGCGCCGCTTTTCTCAGTGGTGGGTCGGCGTCCGGCTTGACGGGGGCGACTAGGCCTCGTCGATCTCGCCAGCCGTTCGCGCAGCTCTCGGATGCGGGCGTCGATCTCCCCTCGTCCTCTCGCTTCACAGGCGAGCTCCTGGAAGTAGGCGATCGAACTGCTGTCGCCCCCGGGGCTTCCTTCCGCCGCTGGCCGCAACGACTCCCGCGTGGCTGCGGCAGTTCGCGCGCCGCCGACCAATGAACAACGCGGCAGTCGCGTCAGAGGGCCGGCATGAGGCGGTGAATCCTGTGGATGTCAGATCTACAGGAGGCGCACGGCCATGATCCATGACGTCACTCAGTCCGGCGTCCGCTGTGCGCGCTCGTCGACGATCTCGCGGATCGTGGGTGGTACGTGGTGCGAAGCCAAAGCGGTTCGCAGCCCAGACGCCACGTGACGAGGCGTGGGGACGCTGTTTCTCGCTCGCCACTCGGCGGCACGCGCTGGCCCTGGCCTGATCGCCAGGGTCAGCCGCCGTGGACTTCTCCACGCCACACGGTCTCGGCGGCGGGCGGGTGGAACCACGAGGGGCCCGGTCGCCCGGGCCCCTCGCGCTCCGACGCGTGTCGTCAGTTGCTGCGCGCCGTATCCCGGAAGATCCACAGCCCGCTGTCGCGGTCGCTGCCGAGGATCAGCGTCTCCCCGTTCTTGACGAACGTCTCCACGCCCCAGAAGTCGTTGCCCTCGAGGTCGAGGTAGCCGCCGGTCTCAACGAGCTCGCAGGTGCTGGTGTCCGCCCGGTCGCTGCACCGGATCTCCAGCGCGCGGATCCCTGCCGAGTAGTACGACAGGTAGGCCGCGTCCGCGTCTACGACGTGCGTGGCCACCTCGTGGACCGTGAGGTCCCCGAACCCGAAAGCGAACGCTGGGTCGTGCGCTTCGGCGACGGCGTAGGTGTCGAGCTCGGCGAGCGTCTTCGCGTCGAACAGGTGAACGTAACCCCAGCCGTCGAAGACAGGCTCGAACTTCACGTGCTCGCCGACGTCGCCGATGGCCGGGTCGGACTCGGGATAGGTGTAGGTCACCTCGCTGGCGAAGAGCAGGTGGAAGGCGCGGTGGCCGATGCACACCGCGGGGATCCGCTCGTCGAAGTCGTGACCCTGCCCGCCGCAGATCTGCGCGTCGGGCGCGTCGCCCCCCTGCGCACCGCTGTGGTGGTTGGCGATAATCACGCCGTCGTACCCGGCGTCCTGGGCATTCTCGACTTTCGTCGAGAAGAAGCACGCCCCGTAGGATGCACTCGAGTCGCCGACGGGCCCGCGCTGGAGCACGACGATCCGCTCCTCTCCCGGGCCCACGTAGGGGTCGAGGACGGAGGCCGGCGGGATCGCGGTCGACTCGTCGCAGCCGTACCCGCCGTATATCGTCGGTCCGTTGAGCTTGCCGTCAGGCAGGGACTGGACCGGCGGGGTCCAGCCGAACTCGCCGGCGGGATACTCCCCGGCGAAGCTCCCCGTCTCGATGGTGAAGATCGATCGGTACGGCGCGAAGTCCTCGTCCGTGCCGATGAAGAAGCGGTTGTCCGCGGTGAACTCGGCCTGGTGGGCGTTGCCCTCGGGCGGCAGGGCGATGCCGGCCGACTCGAGCAGCTCGGGATCCGGGTTGTTGAACTCGGTGTCACCGAGGTAGACGGCGGCGGCCGGGTCGGTGACATCGAGCACCACGTAGCCGCCGTCCCAGTAGGACAGCAGCAGCAGGAACGCCGTGTCGATCTGCTTGACGACCATGTCGTGCAGAGACGACTGGCTCAGCCCGATCTCGGGCTGGTCCACACCACCCGGGATGTACCGGTTGAGGTTGTACTCGGCGATTAGCCTCGGTCGGTACGGGTTGGTGATGTCGAGGATGTCCACGTCGGTGGTCTCGAAGTTGTCGACGATCACGACGTAGGCCCGGTCGCCGGCGTCCCAGGCGAACGCGCTGTGGATGTCGTTGGTGTCCGCGAACCCGCGGTCGCCGAAGTGCATCGACAACCGGAACGGCTTGCGCGGGTCGCTGACGTCCCACAGGACGACGCCGCCCTTGCCGTTCTTGCCGCACTGCTCGCTGTTCATCACGAGCATCTGACCGTCGAAGAACTTGGTCGTGACCTCGACGACCTGCATCCCCTCGCCGGGACGGCTGTCCTGGTGGTGGGGGATGAACCCGGCCTGCGTTGGGTTGGCCGGATCGGAGATGTCGACGACGTACGCACCGGCGTCAGGGTTGTTGATGCCCCCCGCCTCGGAGTTGGCGGCGCAATCGGGGCGGCCCCAGTTCGCCAGGTAGGCCCAGTTGCCGTCGGGCGAGACGGCGACATCGGCGATGAGGTCGTCGATGTTCGTGAGGTCGAGCGTGCTGAGCAGTTCGATATTGCCCCAGGCCCCGCTGCCCGCGAGGTGACCGTCGAGGGCACCATGCTGGTGGGGGTGAGCGGTGGCGATGGTGCCGAGCGGCACCACCAGAAGCATCAGCGCTGTCGCGACTGCGACCAGCGCGCGCCGAAGTTGCATACGTGCGCGATCCTGCATGGAACGCCTCCTGTCGAGTCTGAGCCGCTACGGGGACGCCCACCGACCTCATCAGCCCGTCGCGGGGGATTCCGCCTTCGCGAGACGATCGCGAGCGCTGCATTATGTCTCAAATGCACTAGTTCCGCTACTCGGATCGGGTGTGGCCGGCTCGACCGTAACCGGTCCGACTGGCGCAGCCCCCGCCGCTGGGGAGAGGTCTTTCGGCGACGCCACCGTCGCCGCCGCGATGATCGACCGGCTCCTCCACCACGCCGAGGTCATCTCCCTGAAGGGCGACAGCTACCGCCTCAAGGACCGAGACCTCGGACAAGTCCCAAACGACGACGCAGCGTGACCGCCAACCGCGACCCAGGGGTCAACTTTCGACCGCCGACAGGGATCAGTTTTAAGCCGTTGACGATAAGGCGCAGCGACCGCGCTGCGCTGGACGTCACGGGATTCCGTCGTCAACGGGTGTCCGAGGTAACCGCCGGCCAAGAACGTGACAACGAACTCCACCGGCGGTCGCGTTTTGATGACCCTTATCGAGGCCCGATCGGGGATCTTCGGTGCTGGTCGGGGAGATCGACGCGTTGGCCCACCGACTGTCGGGGATGGGTAGCGCGGTGATGGACTACGAGTTCGCGGTCTCGTCCTCAGGTCGACCTTGAGAGCAGGGCGCGCCTACTTGTAACCGCCGATACGTACCCGCCTACGATCACGGCAGAAACGACCGTCCACCGCGCCGTGTTGCTCAACTGTCGCGGAGAAGGCCCACGAGAACGGTCGATGCAGCCACGGAGAGGTTGCTGGGCGTGACCAGCGACGCGTAGCCGGCGGTGACCTGCGGCGTCCCTATGTGTCAGGCTGAGGCTGAGACACCTGGTGTAGTGCACATCACTCCCAGGGCGAGAAGGATCACCTGACCGATGACGATGACCCCAGCGGTGCTGGCGACGCGCGACACTTGCCTCGTGGACCGGCACGAGAACGAGCACGACCCGGCGGCGCGTCGGCGCCGGCGGATGTTCCCCGCGGAGAAGAAGCTCGCCCTGCTGGCCGAGTACGACGCGGCCGATCGCGAGGGCAAGGGTGCGCTGCTGCGGGCGCCTCCGAGGATGCCGGCGCTACCTGGCGCAAGGACTTCGACCTGATCTTCGAGCGAACCGGTCGCTGACGATCAATCACGAAGCGATGCAGACCAGGCGAATTCCGCGAGCGCCAGCTGCGCGGATGATGTCGGCAAGGGGCACGACCAGAACCACGGCTCTCGCGTCGGCAATCCTGGGGCGATGAGATCGAGTCGCGTGCTTGGTCCACGCTTGTGCCGAAGGAAGGACGGATGTGAGCAACGCCGACATCGTGCGGGCCTGCTTCGAAAGCTACGTCCGCCAAGACAGGGACCACGCCGAACGCCTCATCGGTGACCCCTTTGTATTTACCAGTCCCCAGGACGACCACATCGATCGCGCCGCCTACTTCGAGCGATGCTTCCCGACGATGAACCGACTGAGACGGCATGAGCTCCTGCACGTGACGCCGACCGACGGCGACGACGTGTTCGTGCTGTACGAGTACGAGCTGACGACCGGCGAGGTCTTTCGCAACACCGAGGTGCTCACCGTACGGAACGGCCAGATCGTCGAGGCACAAGTCTTCTTCGGCGGTCGCGTCGACGCCTAAGCGCCGTCGACCGCTTTGTGCGGATCTGCCCTGCCGCGGCCGCGCCCGAAGCCACGGCTTCCAGGTGCGTACACAAGAACAGCCGAGTGCAGCTGGTATCCGACAGACGTCCGTCGTGTAGCTCTCAGGGGTCGCATGGTGCCCCGTGCGTTCGGTAGCGCCGGCTCTGAGCAGGTATCGGCACCCCCACTCTGCTCGGGGACCGTCAGGCAGCGGGTGCGCGCCGCATGGCCCACAGTGTCGGTCCGTCCGGCACGATGAGTTCGCGGGTCACCTCGAAACCGTTGCGTTCGTACAGACGGATGTTCCGTGGCGACGTCGCTTCGAGGTACGCCGGCAACCCGACGGCGTCGCAGCGCTCGAGAACTGGCCGGAGCAGGGCCGAGCCGATACCCCTTCCCTGGTGTTCGGGACGTGTGCCCACCACCGGCAGGTAGTAGTGGCCCTCATGCGGGTGATGTTCGTTCAGGACCTCGAAGAGTTCGAGCATCGATTCGCTGAACTCCGCGGTGGCATGGACGATCTCGGCGGCGAAGGCCTCTGTGTCTTCATCGGGCATATCGAGAGCGTCGGGAGGCACCCACAGTGCAGCACCGTCGCAGTCCGCGGTCGTGTAGACCTCGTCGTGTTCGTGGCTTGCGGCAGCCATCAGTTCGAAGAAGCCAGGCATGATCTGCCGCCGTCGGATGGGGTCGGGCACCACCCAAGAGATGACAGGGTCGTCTTGGAAGGCGGCAGCGAGCGTGTCGGCGACCGCGGGTAACTGGCTGTCTCTCGCCTTTCGGATGCTGTTGACGGGCGGTTGCGGCTGGGCGATGGTCATGGATCCCTCCTGTGGGTCGGCTCGCAACTCACGATGTGCGGGTCAGGCGTCGGTTCCGGCGTGGAAGCGCACGGCCACTTCGGTGGGGTTGTTCAGCGCGAGGTAGATCGGGCACCGCTGCTGCCATACGCGGGCGATTTCGCTGATCCCGTCCTCGCCCGCGGGTGTGGCGACGGCCACTTGGAGGTCGAGGCCTCGGAGATCCGGGACGGCACCATCGAGGCCGAGAAGCCCGCGAGCGTCCGCGTCACAGCGGACGGTGGCCGAGACGCTGTCGATCGGGATGCCGAGCTGCGGCCCGAGGGTGTCGCGAACGAACACGACGGCGCAGCCGGCGAGAGCGCCCAGCAGCAGTGCGGTCGGGCTCGGGGCCTGGTTTGTGCCACCCAGCGGTTCCGGCAGGTCAGCTCGCCAGGTGAACGGTCCGGCCGCGATGATCGCCTGACCGTTCTCGCTGCGTGCGGTCACGGTAGGAGTGCTGCGCGCCTTCTCGGGATCCGTCTCCCACGCTTCAACCGTCCTGTTGATGGTCTCGCTGTCCATCCGATGCCTCCTTGGTCGCGGGGACGAGCACGGCCCGACCGACGGTAAGAAGAAACCATCTGGGCAGCAGCGGCAGGATCACCGTGTTCTCGAAGGGCGCCTGCCGTATTCGCGGCAGCACACGGACGTGCCCCGCCGTTCAGTCGGCCCAGACGCGGCTGTCAGCGATGCGATACCGGTGGTCGAGCCACCGCGGCGAGCCCGAGTTCGGCGGCCCGACGGACCGCTTCCGTGCGCGTTCGACAGGCGAGCTTGGCGAGCAGGTTGCGCACGTGCATGTCCACCGTACGGGTACTCACGTACAACTCCTGGCCGATCTCCCGGTTGGTCTGTCCCCGGGCTATCAGCCGCAGCACCTCTAACTCGCGGCGCGTCAGGCCGTGGTTTTGGAGGTCCGTCGCGGCTCGCCGCCCGAGCCTGCGCGTGACGTCTTCGCCCAGAGCGGCCAGCTCGCGGGCGGCCGCCAGCGCCAGCGGTCGCGCTCGCAGGTTGCGTGCGGTGTGGTAGCAGCCGACGAGCCGCTCGACCGACTGGTCGTGCGCGCCCGCCGCAGCCAACGTGACGCCGCAGCGCAAGCCAACCTCGGCCTCCTCAGGCGGCAGGTCGAGCGGGGCGAGCAGCTCGAAGGCTCGTTGGTGACCGTCGGCGGCGCGTCGAGCGTCTCCGTCCAGCAGCGCAGTCTCGGCCAGCGCCGACGCCAGGGCGGCGAGCGCCTCGGGGGCACCGGTGGCGCCCGCGATGCACGCCAGCACGTCGGTGCACGCCGCCAGCTCCGCCCGTAGGCCCTGTTGCGCGAAGAAAGATGCAGCCCACCGCAGTGGTGCGACGGCGAAGTGGCGTTCCTCACGTTCGGCGCAGCGGCTCACCAACCGGTTCAGCTGCTCCGCGGCGGCGGACGCGTTCCCGTCGGCCTCGTGCAACCGGGCCAGTCCCCAGACCGTCTCGATCTCCACCCCGAACAGGCCCAACGTCCCGGCGAAGGCGGACGCGGTGGTGAGGTGGCCACGTGCCGGGTTCGCCTCACCCCGGGCCGCAAGGATGAGCCCGAGCTCGCCGTGCGCGACTGCCCGTGCCGGGTCGGGGGCGCCAGACGTCGCGATGACGTCACGGCAGACCTCGATGGCCTGCTGCCAGCGACCGGTTCGCCGCAGCGACGGTGCCAGACAGGCCAGGCACAGCTGCGCGGTTCCGTCGAGCCCGCGCGACCGGCAGTACTCGAACGCGGCGGAGTATGCGTCCAGCGTCTCCGGGTAGCGACAGGCGTATTCGAGTGACACGGCCCACAGGTACTGGGCCTCGGCCGAAGCCTCGTCCGATCCCGAAGCCAGCGCCAGGTCCAGACCATCGCGGGCCAGAGCGACCCCACGATCGAGCTCGCCGAGGCCGGCCCGCACGACACCCTCCAGTCCGAACGCCCGCGCACGCAGCGGTACGTCATCCGGCGGGATCTGTTCCGCTGCCGTCCGCACGAGCAGAAGAGCCTCAGAGAGATGCCCGGCACCGTCCAGATGCTCGGCCAACAGCAGCCTCTCCGCGCCCGCGTCACGCAGCCTGCCCGCTCGTTCGAACGCCTCGATGGCAGCACCGCGCGCGGCCAACGCCCCCGGCAAGTCACCTCGCAGCTCTTGCACCCCCGCAAGACGCCGTTCGGCCTCACCAGCCGCAGCGTCGTCACCAGAGGCACGCTGCCTCTTGGCGATCGCTTGCAGTGCGGTGGCGGCATCGTCGAGCTCGCCGCTCCGCTGGGCACAGACGGCCCACAAATCCAGCGCCTCGAGGTACCCGTCGGGCTCATCTCCGGCACGCCACGACTCCAGCGCCGTGCGGATGGCAGCTGCGGCGTCCTGGTAGGCATGCAGCCCGCAGGCGGCCTTGGCCGCCGCGACGAGCCACGGACGTGCCCGCTCGGTGTCGCCGGCCGCCAGCCACTGTGCCGCGACCGCCTGAGGTGCGCCGCCGCTGGCTTCCAGCACCTCCCCCAAGCGGCGGTGATGACCGCGACGCCGCGACCAGGGTGTCGCCGCGCACAACGCCTCAGGCACGAGCGCGTGCCGGAAGACCACTTCGACCCGCCCGGAGGGATCCGTCACCTCCACGAGGAAGCCGCTGTCGCACAGCTCCTCAAGCGTGGCCGCGTTGGCGATTTCGGTGGCGAGCTCGGCCGGCAGCGGCATCCCCGCGGCTGCCACAACCTCCGCCAGCTCAGCCGCAGCCGGGCTGAGTGCGTCGAGCCAGAACAGAACGGCGTCGCGGATGCGTTCCGGGATGACCGCCGCTGCGGCGTCCAGATCGACGCCGCCGGGGGTCCATCCCGGTTGGCTGGCCAGCGTGTCGGTCAGCGCTTCGACGTAGAAGGGCACACCCTGCGAGCGCTCGTGGATCAGCGCGGCGAGCTCAGGCGACGGCGCCTCCCCGAGCCGTCTGGCGATGACCAACGCCGTGCCGGCCTCCTCCAGTGGCGTCAACCGGATCTCGATGAGCCCCCGCCCGCGGCGCAGCTGGGTACGCAACCGGCGGAGCGGATGGCGGCGCGCCAGCCCATCGCTGCGGTAAGCGCCGATCATCAACACCGGAGTGTTCACGAGTGTTGGCGTCCACCGCTCCAGCACCCCCAGAGTCCCGGAATCCGCCCAGTGGAGATCATCGAGGAACACCACGGTCGGTTCCTCGCCTGTGGCCCGCCGCAGGGCAGCGAGCACGGCCGTTCTCACATGGGCAGGGGTATCCACCGCCTCCACAAGAGAGCCGATGGAGACTGGCCTCGACTTGGCCACTTCAGCATCCCGGGACCACACTCCAGACTCGCGAAGCAGGGCGTCAAGGGGCTCGTACGGGGCCGTGGGACCGGGATAGCCGGCGCCACGCAAGACGCGAACCGTCGCCGTGGCCAACACCGTTTCCACCAGCGCCGTCTTCCCCACACCCGGCTCGCCCGACAGCAGGACGACGCCACCCCCCACCGTTCCGAGCCGCGCCAGCGTTGCCGTCAGCAGTTCGACCTCACGATCGCGATCGATCAAGATGCCGTCACGCGACACGGTCGCACCCTCCATCGCCGTCGACCCGACGACCGACCACAGAAACCTCCCCTCGACCTGACCATTGTGACGCGACAAACGACCGCTCGGTAGCGGTCAAACCACAACGCAACGCACTGGTGTCGAACGGTGAGACGGCACACGCACCCAGCCAGACTTGCCTATCGCGATGTGGTGCCACCAATGAGCGATCCACCCCCGGGCCACGCCAAACCCGACTCGCGCGCGGTTCCGAAGGCTTCGACATGCCACGTGTCATGAGCTGCCCGTCAGCTCCCGCGAGCGCGCCCCACGGTTACCGTGAGCGTCGCTCATCAGTTCCAACGTGCCCAGCGACGCCACCGAACGCGCTCGGCCCGGCTGCCTAGAACCCAGCCGACGACCAGACAGATCGCGGGCAGGGTAAGAGCGATGATCTCGGCCAAGGTCATGCGGCCTGCACTGACTGGTACGGAAAGTCAAAGTTCGCCAGGGCGGTCCGCTCCTGACCGCTTGACCCAGTCGTCCGCCCGCCAGCGTCAAAGAATCCCCTGATGGGCGCGGTCGACAGTGGCTTCCGGAGCTGAGAAGCGCGCGTAACCAGTCGCCATCGACACCTGTCCCCATGTGTAGCGTAGGCGGATCGGCCCCTGCGACCCGGTCAGCGAAACGGCGCCGTCCGGGGCTGGGTCGCGCAATATCTCGGACCTGCCTGTCCTCAACCAGCTTTCATCCCATCGTCAGCACCAACCCAGAATCGGACCGCGCGGGTAGGCCGATAGCGAATTAAGGCCCACGGAGGAACTCCCGAAGAGCGGCGTGATCTGCGTACTCCGCGTGGTGCTTCCAGCCGCGGTTGTACTGCACTGCGAGGTAGCCGGTCGCTAGGGCACCGATCACAGCCATTCCGAGGAGCGCGACTCCGAGCACGGCTAGATCATCGACAACGACGGCGCCGACGATGGCGTTCGCAAGGAAGGCCCCGGGAAGGAAACGCATGGAGCGCAATCCTGCTTCCGCGACGTGCTCAGCCGCGGCGGCCAGCATGGGATCGTCTAGTCGTTGCGTGCTTCGCGCCGCACGCTGAACGCACTTCCACCGATCGGAGCCCAACCGGTGCTCCATTGCGCTGAGTTCGTGATTCTCTAGCTGGCGTCCGAAGCGATTCCCTCCCATCCTTCTCGAACCGTAGCAAGAAGGACGTGGCGGAGATTCACGTGTCGTCATGGATGGGAAATAGTTCGGTCAGCTCAGGTCAGGGATCGCGTAGCCACCTTATGTGTGCTGGCGTGTCGGTGAAGGGATCGTCCGTAGCGTCGAGGTGTCGGCGGTTGACTCTAGAGCGCCTGCTGGGCGCGCGTGCGCGGTCTGGCTTGGTAGCGAGCTGTCGCCCGTCCAGATCCGCCTCGGGTGACTCGAGGCAGGAACATGCTCGCTGGCACGCGGTATGTCTCCGGCGGTGACCGTCACCACCAACAGATAAGAGATGCTGACGGTCATGATCGGCCATCGACCCGCACAAGAGGTCGCACACCGCGGTTGCACTGGGAGAGCGCGACGAGGGGCTCGACCAGATCCGCATCAACGCCAACACCCGGCAGGTCCTACGGCTGCCCAAGTGGGCGGACCGCTGGCCTGCCCGGGTCTGGGTGTCGGCGGCGGTTGAATTGTGACCCCCTATCGACGGTTGAAAGTTGACCCCCCTGGTCGCGGTTGCGTCACGGAAGGTGACTGGACCGCGATCCTGGCGGCTTCAGCGGCCAGGAGGAGAGGGGTTGCTCAACGTGGAGGAGTGGGCGGAGATCCGTCGGCTGCACTTCAGCGAGGGCATGGGCATCAAGCGCATCGCGCGTGAGCTGGGGGTGGCACGCAACACCGTGCGTGCCGCGGTGCGCGACGACCGGCCACCGCGTTACGAGCGGGCGTCGCGCGGATCGGCGGTGGACGCGTTCGAGGACGACATCCGGCGGCTGTTGCAGGCCGATCCGCGGATGCCGGCGACGGTGATCGCCGAACGGGTCGGCTGGTCGCGTGGGATGACGGTGTTCAAGGCGCGGGTCCGTGAGCTGCGTCCGGCGTTCTTGCCGCCCGACCCGTCCGGTCGCACGACGTACCAGCCGGGCGAGATCGTGCAGTTCGACCTGTGGCAGCCCGATGTCGACGTCCCGGTGGGCCACGGGCAGACGGCGCGGGTGTGGGTGATGGTCGCGGTGGCCGGCTACTCGCGGTTCATGGCCGCGACCGTGATCGCGTCACGTGCGACCCACGACGTGCTCGGTGGCCACCTCGAGTGCCTGCTGCGGATCGGTGGGGTGCCACGTACGGCGGTGTGGGACGGCGAGGGCGCGATCGGCCGGCGTCGCGGCCCGGTGAGCGAGCTCACCGACGCCTTCCAGGCCTTCCGTGGCGTGCTGGGGATGGGCGCCTACATCTGCGAGAAGGGCGACCCGGAGGCCAAGGGGCTGGTCGAGCGTGCCAACGGCTACCTCCAGACCTCGTTCCTGCCCGGGCGGACCTTCACCGACGTAGACGACTTCAACGACCAGCTGACCTCGTGGTTGGAGGAGCGTGCGAACCGGCGGGTCCACCGGGCGACCCGCCTCCGGCCGGTCGACCTGCTGGCTCAGGACCGGGCGGCGATGCGGGGTCTGCCGCCGGTGCTGCCCGACACGGCCTGGCGCCGCTCGCTGCGGCCGGGTCGCGACCACTACGTGCGCTTCGACACCTGCGACTACTCGGTGCACCCGCGCGCCATCGGCGCCTGGGTCGACGTGACCGCCAACCGCGACTGGGTCGTCGCCACCACCAGGGATGGGGTCGAGGTGGCCCGCCACCGCCGCTGCCTGGCCCGCCACCACGTCATCAGCGACCCCGGACACGTCCGGGCCGCGAAGCAGCTGCGTGACGCCCGCCGCCAGCTGCCACGACCGCCACAGGAGACCGACGTGGAGGTGCGCGACCTGGCCGTCTACGACCGTGTGCTGGGGGTGGCCTGATGGCGGCGAAGAAGACCACGACCGCCGCGGCGCCGCGGGTGACGGCCGATCTGGCGTTCCTGTGCCGCGCGTTGAAAGCACCGGCGCTGGCCGCCTCCGTCGAGCGGCTGGCCGACCGTGCCCGCGACGAGGGCTGGACCCACGAGGAGTTCCTCGCCGCCTGCCTGGAACGCGAGGTCGCCTCCCGCCAGACCCACGGCGGTGACGCCCGCATCCGCGCCGCCCGCTTCCCCAGTGTCAAGACCATCGAGGACTTCGACTTCGCCCACCAGCGGTCGGTCAACCGCGACACCATCTACCACCTGGCCGCCCTCGACTTCGTCGCCGAGAAGAGCAACGTGGTGTTCCTCGGGCCGCCCGGCACCGGCAAGACTCACCTCGCCACGGCCGTCGGGATCAGGGCGTGCCAGGCCGGCCACCGGGTCGCGTTCGCCACCGCGGTCGAGTGGGTCACCCGGCTGCGCGAAGCCCACGACGCCGGACGGCTGCGCGATGAGCTGCGCCGGCTGGGGCGGGTGCCGCTGTTGATCATCGACGAGGTCGGCTACATCCCGTTCGAGTCCGAAGCCGCGAACCTGTTCTTCCAGCTGGTCTCCAACCGCTACGAACGCGCCTCGGTCATCGTGACCAGCAACAAGCCGTTCGGACGCTGGGGCGAGGTGTTCGGCGACGCCACCGTCGCCGCCGCGATGATCGACCGGCTCGTCCACCACGCCGAGGTCATCTCCCTCAAGGGCGACAGCTACCGGCTCAAGGACCGCGACCTCGGTCGCGTCCCCACCGACGACGCAGCGTGACCACCACCGACGACCAGGGGGTCAATTTTCAACCGACGCCAGGGGGTCAATTTTCAGCCGTTGACGACAGCTGAGCCGATCATCGCCAGCAGCTGGTTACCGGTCTGGTTCACGGTCTTTTGAGCCGAACGGCGCGCGATACGCAGCACCCGGATCATCTCGTCGTTGCCGTCGTAGGTCTTGGGCTCAACGGTCGCGCGGCCCGACCGCACCGCTCGGGCGGCCGCTTCGGCCTCGACCAGATCGGACTTGCCTCTGTGGCGGCGGATACGGCGATCCGGCCGGTTGACCTCGACCACCGCGACCCCTTCCCCACGCAGGTAGCGGGTCAGCCCGGGCGCCGTAGCTGCCGGTGCCCTCGATCCCGACCTGGTCGACGATCCCCAGCTCGCCCGCCCACGCCAGCAGCCGGCGATAGCCGGCCCGGGTCGTGGCGATCTCCAACGCGTCCAGGAACCGACCGAGCTGGTCGAGCGCGACCACCACATGGACATCGGCGTGGGTGTCCACGCCCAGGGTGACCAGGACCTCATCGTGTGGCATCGTGTTCACGTGTTCGCCTCTCACTCGCTGTGGGGCAACACGGCGAAGTCGAGACCACGGTCCCGACTGCGACCGAGACTCGCAGTCGGGCTTCTATCAAGACACGCATCCTCGACTTCGCCATGCCCGCAGGGCGGCCCAGGAACCGACGGACGGTTCTATCGAAAGACACTGGGTCGACCACGGCTTGAGTCACGCCGGCCCAGGCAGCCCCACCGGCATCCTCTCAGACACCGGCACGAACCCACTCGCAACCACGGCTTACCAACTTGCTAGTTCGCCGCGAGGTTCGAGCCCAAGGCGTTCGCTACGTCGGACGCGATCCGGTACGCACCGCGAGCGGCTGAGCGTCAGGCAGGGGTTCCTCGGTGATCGCCGTCGCGACTCAGGCCGACTCGCCCGACCGACGGCCGATCATGATCAGCCCGCTGATGAACATGAGGATGCCGATGGCGACCATGCCGGGATCCCATCCCATCGAGCTCGACATGGCGCCGTCCATCCCCCCACCCATGCCCGAGCGGGCCATGCCCCAGTCGGCGACCTTCGCCACCAGCGCCTGGTTTCCGACCATGATCGTGGCCCAGACCAGCATGAGCGGCCCGCTGATGCCGCCCATGTCGGCGGCGAGGGGTGTGAAGAGCAGGATGCCGTGGATCAAGGCAGCCACACCGACAGCGAACATCACCCAACCACCGACGCTGAGAGCGGCACTAGAGTCGGCGCCGGCCATGTCGAGAAGTCCCGCGCCTGGAGTCAGGATTGCATACAGACCTGAGACGACGCCGATGGCACCGCCGTACAGCCGGATGATCGGAATCCTGGTCATCAACCTCAGCGTAACGGTCGGCTGCAGCCCGACCGCCACGTAGCTACTCCGGCGTCGGATCGAACAGACCTACTCCGCAGAGTGGTTCCTGTCCTCGATCCGGTTGGCGACACGCGGTCAGTTATGAGCGCGAACGCCGGACCGAAGGACCGTACAGAACCACTGTTACTGTGAGCGTCGCTGATCAGTTCCAACGTGCCCAGCGACGCCACCGAACGCGCTCGGCCCGGCTGCCGAGGACCCAGCCGACGACCAGACAGATCGCGGGCAGGGTGAGAGCGATGATGTCGGCCCAGG